>CAZQOH010000284.1:0-3660 GCA_964594355.1 uncultured Desulfobacterales bacterium | reverse complement strand
TAATAAAAGCCTATTTTAAAGGGGTTTACAAAAATTTATTACAAAAACTAAACTAGTACCCTAATTGAGCGAAAATAATGCTCAATTAGACGTTAATTGTTAATTGTTATTCGTTATTAAAGGGGGAACCGCCTTGTTATGCCTTATTTAATCTATTTCCTGTCTCCAGATAATAGTTCATCGATTTCTCCCAGAAAGTCATTAGCTCAAGAAATTCCTCTTGAGTAAAGTTATCGATGAAATTATTTCCTGCAGGCGTAATGCCTGTGTACGTATAAGAAACATCTACATATGAGCTATTCTCATCTTTGGATTTGACAGCAATTCTCAGTACACATGTTCTGGATTTATACGTAAATCGAGCAAATCCAACCTCAAGTGTTTCGGAATCATGTTTCGTGACGATCCAAACCGTGTCCTCTTCACCTTCATGTGGCGTACTAAATACCGCCCCCTCTTCAACCAGGCCGGATTCAGAATAGATTCTGTTATACCGCCACCCATCGAGCCACTCAGCTTCACGTACCGGACACAACAGCGGAAACACTTTCTCGGGTGTTGCTTTGATCGTTTGACGATATTCTCTGGTAATTCTTTGGGATCTAAATTCTAAGTTTTCCACAAATATTCTCCTCTTTTATTGATTGCGTGATTTAAGGGACGCTTTAACACCGTTCCCTCTCTATCCTTATAGGTTGTATGGCATTATTTATTGAACATTTTTTCTCAATCATCCTTTGAAGTCTGGGAAATGAAATTAACGATCATTCTTGAAAATTCTGTCCCACAATCTTCTTGAAGAAAGTGCCCTCCACCCTTGATGGTAATATGGGGCTGATCTTTTGCCCCTGGAATCTGGCTTTGGAATACGCGTTCACCACCGCGAGTGATAGGATCGCTGTCACTGAACATGGTTATAAACGGTTTTTTAAATTTAGAGAGTACTTTCCAGGCTTCACGGTTTGCCTGTGCTGCGGGGTCATCCGGAGTGATGGGGACAAGCGAAGGAAATATGCGTGCGCCTTCTTTGTATGTGTCGTCCGGGAAGGGAGCATTGTATGCAGCAATTATATCCTCCGTCAAAGACGTCCGGCATCCCATAGTGATAATGGCCCCGACGTTGAAATCCGGCACTTCTATTGAATATTTGCGCCATTTTAAGAACGCGTCAGACATCGGGGTATCTCCAGTAGGTAGTCCCGTATTGGCAGCCACTACCCTTGAAAATTGATCCGGATTTTTGGTCACCAAACGCAATCCTATTAAACCTCCCCAATCCTGACAGATAAGAGTGACTCGCTGTAAATGCAGCTTGTTTAACAAAGCCTGCATCCAATCAACATGACGCTGATAGGTATAATCCTTCTGATCCGCTGGTTTGTCCGAGCGACCGAATCCCACTAGATCCGGTGCAATGGCTCGATACCCAGCATCAATGATGATAGGAATCATTTTCCGATATAGATAAGACCAGCTGGGCTCTCCGTGCATAAGTAGTACAGGTTCCGCATCAATCGGGCCTTCGTCAATATAATGAATCCTAAACTCTTTGCCTTCACTATCCGGAATTTCCATATAGTTTGGCTCAAATGGGTAACCAGAAAGATTTTCAAACGAATCATCTGGCGTTCTTAAAATTTTCATTTTTAATTCTCCTGCAAGTTTTGACACCGCTCCTTATATTATTGTTGCATAGGTTGCCATTTAGCGATCAAATCGGCAACTTCAGCTTTGCGTACATAAGCCTCGGGAGAACTAAAGTGCGCATGAACGTGTGTAGCACCATTTTTTTTCGCACTAACCTCCACCTCATGAGGGGATAGCCCTTCGTCAAAATTCCTGACCTCTCCTATGTATAGCGGCACCCATTCTCCATTTTCAGTTTGTTTGGTGAAAATAACGTTGCCGGCTATCTTTCTGAATTGTGAATCTATAGGATGAATCCAATATCCATACTTTCTTCCGGATTCTCCGATCCAGTAAATATCAGGTTTGCTCATTTTTCTTCACCTTTTTCCTATTTCATTAGTAACATTCAAAAGTTACGGCTTTTTTCATAAGCGTTCAAAATCTGAAAATGTAATGCCTGTTTCCGAAAAGCGATATCACTGTATAATTTCTTGACTGTTCACAGTGATCAAAGCAATGGTGTCACCGCTTCCTTGCTCAGTTCAGATGGGAACTTTACGTGTGTACTCGGCAATTGCTTCAGCGATATGCGGCCACGCTCCGCGATAGGGGATATCATGACCCATTCCCTTTATTATCATCAGTTCCGAACCAGAAATAATCTCGGCCACTTCCCGGCCGTTCTCAACCGGAACAATTGGATCTTCGTCTCCGTGGATCACAAGTGTTGGTGCAGTCACCGAGGCAAATGCTCGACTTCTATTCCCATGTGCCAATCCCGCTATAAATTGTCTGGCTGCGCCTTGAGGGTAGAATGCTCGGTCATACGCCCTTCCAGCTAAATCACGAATCCAACTTTCCTCGAACTCGTAGCCAGATCCGGCAAAAGCCCGCAATACAGTTAAGTAATGCTCTATACAGGGCTCTCTTTCCTCTGGAGGTGGTGTCAAGAGAAGTCCCAAGATCTCTAGCTTAGGTTGTGGAAGTTTGGAATTACCTGTAGGAGCATAGATGGGTATAAGACTCAGGACACGGGATGGATGCCTTATCGCAATAGTCTGGGCAATCGCCCCTCCCATCGACATGCCGCATATGTGAGCTTTCTCAAAGCCCAAGGCGTCAAGTAGTCCAACTGCGTCATCGGCCATGTCGTCGTACGTATAAGGGGCTTCTACTTTCTCACGTTGTATCACGGTATTGATCGCTTCCGTAAGGTTTGGCATACCGGTCTCTTCGAACTTCGTTGAGAGTCCGGTGTCCCGATTGTCAAAACGGATCACATAATGCCCTTTGTCCGCAAGCTGCCGGCAAAACTCATCAGACCAGTGGATTAACTGACAACCAATACCAGCAATCAGTAAAATTGGTCGCCCGGACTTATCGCCAAGTGTATCGTACTCGATTTGAATCCCATTAGCTGTAACATTTGACATGATTAAATCCTCCCTTCTTTTTGCAATTATTCTTCCTGGATTTGATGACTCAAGTTAACTTAGGATAGGTTTCCATTACTTGATTACTTGAAAATGATGAAAGTGTGGATTTTATGCTCTAATCAAAATATCAATATTGAATGTTGGAGTTATTTACTTATTTAAGGGCGTCCAAAATTAAAAACTAAAATTTTCTGACGCCAACTTATCAGATATTCTTAACATAGAAAACGGAGAAAGCGCAAATGTATTTCGTAAAATTATATATGGCTGTCTCAAATGATTGTCCTATATTAGATGAAGGCCTTTGATTTTTCATATACAGCACCGTGACGAAGACATAACTATTGACAGTTTTCCTGCTACAGATGATAATAAAATTGATGAATACCGAAGGCACTAAATTATCGATTTTTTTTCAACCGTGGGCTTTGCTGCCTAACTTGGTCTCAGAATTAATTTTTGGCCTATTGAATATTGCATATGCCATCTCTTTAGCCGCATTTATTTTTACCGGTGATATCGCAAATCATCTTCCCACAGGAGTGTATCGGTTCAAAGGAAAGTGGACAGATTTAAGGTATATTAAAGAGACGGT
>CAZQOH010000283.1:0-3682 GCA_964594355.1 uncultured Desulfobacterales bacterium | reverse complement strand
CGATTTTAACCGAACTCAGAAGGCAGTCCCGCAATATAAGTTTCGATATAGAGGTGGACACCTCATTTGAATGCGATATCGTCGATATGAATATTGTTGGAACTTTTTTATCTTGGCGTGGACTTGACATCAAACCGTCCGTAAATTTTTTAGTCAAAAACAGGTTGGCACAGCGGTACAATCACACCTGCCATCCTACTGTGGGAGGGATTCTTTTATTTTCGTCGAGCTTACCAGAATCCTATGAATATGCAGGATTTCGGGTTACTCGATACCAGGGAGAAAGTCGAGCAGACCTCATTCACTCCTCATCTTTTACAAGTGGGCTTTTGCTTTTACCGGAGAAAGTTATGGAGTTTGTCAGGCTATATTTGGTCAAAACGATCAAGATAACCGGGCTCAAAAGAAAGGAAACCTATCCTATCCCTATTTCCGCTCTCCGTGAAGCCGTCGTAAATGCTATCTGTCATAGGGATTATTCGATTGCAGGTGCTTATAACAAGTTGGATATTTTTTCCGATCGTGTCGAAATTATGAGCCCGGGTGTACTACCGATGGGGATAACATTGCAGGATCTTGGCCAAGGGACATCGGAAATTCGAAACAGGGCTATCGTGAAGATCTTCAGGCAGTCTGGATTTATTGAACAACTCGGCACCGGGATTATTCGTATGCGCGAGGCGTGCCGGAAAAGAGGGTTGCCAGAACCGAAATTCGAAGAAGTTGGGAATTTTTTTAAGGTAACTTTATTCAGTCCCAAGGAGGAACTTAGTGAGGAACTCCAGGAACTCTTTCACCTACTTGAGGATCATGGCCCTCTTAGCAGCCGAGAAATCGCAGAACGACTTGATATCCATCAGAATACGGCTTTAAAGCGAGTCAGGAAACTGGAAGAAAAGAAATTACTAAGCAAAAAGGGCAGGGGACCGCGGGTGAAATATTTCGTATAGTGTGAGATTGTGTGAGATTGTGAGGTAGGTGTGAGATACCCCTCAATATTAAATTTCCTCAGAAACTTGAACCGCGTTTGTCCCGTTAAATCCCTTCGGGTTATTTATCCAAGGTTCAATCCCTAAGGGCTATTTAACCGGGATTAAGGATTCTGATTAAAAAACTCTGTAGCCTCTGTGCGCTCTGCCTGCCCCGCCTGTCGAAGCGAAGTTTACCCCGCTTGCCCTATTGAATTCCTGCACTCCAGGACTATTCAATCGGGGTGAAACCTATTCGTCTTTTCTGTTTGACCGGGGCGTAGATTTATTCGCCTCTGGAGGATCCCGCTATCGGGGCCCCAACAGATTATATCAAAACCTCCATTCAATCTTATAAAAGGAATGTGAAGAATATAGAAAAAAGAATTGACGAACTAATATCTGAAATTGAGTTAATAAAAAAGAATACTGCTAATTTAATTAAGGAAAGAAATAAATTACTTTCAACAAATCCAAAGGAAAATAATATCCTCTCAGCTTTACTTTATAGCAACACCATTCAACAGAATCTACAACTCTATAATGGATATCAGGATGAAATCAATAATTATAAGCGGCAGAAAGAAAATGAACTGCAAAAAATTAAAAAATCAGAGCATGAAATAGTCAAGAAATTAAATGAGAAAAAGAATTTACAATTTAAAAGAGACAGTATTCAAAATATACAAATTCTTCAACCAGCCACAAGCAGCACTTATCCCATTAAACCAAAGACAAAGCTTAATGTTATACTAGCATTAGCGGTGGGGTTATTTCTAATGTTGTTTTTATCATTCTTTTTGGAATATCTGAGCAAGCATAAATGGACACAAGAGCGATAGAACATTACCAGTAAATATGGAAAATTATGAGGATAATTAATACGCGTAATATCCGATATTGAATAACCTGAAAAACAGGAAATTTTGACCTAAATTTTTGGAGTTATGCAAAGGTCTCATTTAAAAATATTAAAGAAAGGACGTTTGAAATGATATTTGAATACTGTCAAAAAGTTATTGAAAAGGCTGATTACAAAAAACTGGAAGATGGCACGTGGTTTTCAGAAATCCCTGGTTTTAAAGGAGTTTGGGCTAATGGTGAAAGAATTGAAGAATGCAGAAAAGAGTTGATCACTGTCTTGGAAGAATGGATTATTCTTAAGCTAAGAGACAAAGATCCCATTCCGGAGGTTGATGGTTTAAGAATAGAAATCAAAAAGCTGGCCGTTGCATAGATCCAAATGCCAATATCTAGAAAAGATCTCATAAAAAAATTTAGGAACCTAAAATTTAACGGTCCATATTCAGGTGGCAAACATCAATTCATGGTTAAAGGAAAGCTTAAAATAAGGGTTCCAAATCCTCATAAGTCCGGAGATATAACTGATTCATTATTACATGAAATTCTCCGTCAAGCTGGTATCAGAAAAGATGAATGGAACAAAGCCTGATCGATTATCGAAAGGATAGTAAACAATCTCTAGTCGCTCGAAGAGCATGGTATTTTTCCTGATCGATCGCCTGCTGTAGCGAAGTTTACCCCGCTTGCCCTATTGAATTCCTGCACTCCAGGACTATTCAATCGGGGTGAAATTTACCAACCATTTAACTGGAGCGAATTTCACCGGGGTAGCTCCCCGTGGAAAGCCGGGATTAAAACCGGCTGATGGTAATGGGTGTTGAAAATTGGTGAGATTTTAGGGAGTTTGACTTATTAAATCCCCTCAACCGAGGAAAAAATGAGAGTAAAAAAAATACATACCGAATTTTTAAAAAGGTCAATAATAAAGTATCTGCCTGATGCCTCGGTTTATCTTTTCGGTTCAAGAGTAAATGATTTGTTGAAAGGAGGGGATATTGATATTCTTGTAATCGGAAAGAAAGAATTGACTGGTCAAGAAAAAAGAAATATTAAAATTGCATTTTATAAAGAGTTTGGGGTGCGGAAAATAGATATAATCAGTTATCAAAAGAGCGATTCTTCTAAATTCAAAGAATTGGCATTGCTTGAGGGCATACAAATATGAATATTTCTGATAAAAGGAAACTTTTAATAGAGCAGTTAAATGAACATTTAGCGATTCTTGATAGGACGGTTAAAGCATTAGCTTATTCATATGATAAATGTAGCGCGATCGAGAAAAAGAAAGAATATGACCTTGAAGAGCAGGAGAGTTTTGAAGCTTTAACTTCTAGATTCGCACGTACATCTGATATTTTGACCCAAAAAGTTTTTAAAACACTGTTCTTTTTACTCCAGGAGGATATAAAAACCATTATCGATACGGCAAACTTTTTGGAAAAAATAGAGATAATTAAAAATGCCGATGACATACTCAATATTAGAGAAATTCGAAATCAGATCGCACATGAATATGTTGAAACGGATCTCAACACCCTTTTTCTTGATGTTTTACATTTTGTGCCGGAATTAATGAAAATGATAAACAATGTTAAAGCTTATTATAGGGAAAAATTTACTGCAATCCAGCCTTAGTATTAAAAAACGCTTAGAAAAAGCGAAAAGAAATTTATGCAGTATGGAAAAATTCTTCCATTCTTAGGCCTGACCTCTGATCTCTGATCCTTGCGCCATGCGCTCTGCGCTATGCCCTCTGTTCTCCGTGCTTTGTGCTTCGCGCCATGCTCTCCGCTCATAGTACTGGGGTGAGAGATAACAAAATGGAGGTTATGCTCGCTCTGTACCAACGT
>CAZQOH010000282.1:0-3686 GCA_964594355.1 uncultured Desulfobacterales bacterium | reverse complement strand
ATAAAACAGCTTATATACTTAACACAGCACCGTACTCGATTCAAAATATTTTTCCAATCTTATTGATAATAATAAACTACATAATCTGTACAGATCCCTTTATCTTTTTACAAGCATTCCAGTCTGAATCATCAATTTTATCATTATATTTTTCAAAAACTCCATTGATTTTGTACTGACTGGCTACCCATAGGTAATAATAAGCGTCAGATTTACCTATCCTAATGTAAGCCAGATAAGCAAGTATATATCCCTCAATAATATTATAAAGGTCTACAGAGCTCAAACTCCCAACCTTCTCTTCCAAATGTGGAATTTGAATATTGCTGCCTACCTTTAAAAAATCGGGGTTGTTTATAACCAAAATATTTGTACGTAAAATATTGGGCCACAAATATGAGTTTTCATAATAAGACTTTGCCAGACTCCACAAGCTGTCTCCTTTTTTAATATTGTATTTATCATAACGCATTTCTGTTGGCACAACCGGACTCACTTTTTGAGATACATCATAGCCTTGCTCAGTATCTCCGGGCAATCCTTCCGGAATCGTTTCTTCCGGTTTTTTAATAGATATATCTGTTTCTGTATGGACTGTATCATCATATTGTTGAGCGACTTCATTTAAAGCAGCAACAGTCACTTTAAGTTGAGGGACTTCCTTCTCATCAATCGAAATCGTGGACTCATCGGAAGGGGTCTTCATTTCAGTGATGGGAGGAGTTATTTCATCATGCTGCGAAACTACTTCATCTACGATAGTGACCGGTACTTTAACTTTATTAGTTTCCTCATCAACCGTGACAACGGATTCATTAGCCAAAGTTGTCGTTTCAGTCACGGAGTAGGTTACTTCTTCATTTGAATAAGCAGATAATTGATACGAAGAAATCTCCTCATTCGCTAAAATTGGGATATTTTTAATGGGAATCGTTTTTTCAGCAACAAGACGGTTAGTTTTGCTAAAAGACTTAAAAAGAATAAAAAGACCGAAAAGAATAAGCAAAAGAATTAGAGCCTTCCACACCAGAGCGGATCTCTTTTTTTGAAAATATAAAACATTTGTTTCAGATGCTTTTTTAATAGCAACCTTTTCAACTTTCACTTCATCGGTAGCAGCTTTTTCCGTAACTGGCCTTTCATCAGCGACTTTTTCCGCAATTACCATTTCTTCTGCTGCTTTGCCGGCCTCAATTAGGTGGAGCTCTTTCCTGTCAAGAATATTTTCAGGTTTCAAATGCTGGTATTTTCGATTAATAAATCTGCGTAACGCAGCTTCAGGTTTGAATTTAACCTGGTAATGAGCAGGAATTTCGATAGTTTCATCTGTTTGAGGATTTCTGCCTTGTCTTGCATCTCTCCATTTTAAATAAAAAATACCAAGACCGGAAATGTTTACACGCCCATCCTTCAAAAGTCCCATATTCGCGACAGCAACAACTTCCTTTAGCAAAACTCGGGTTTGCTGCTTTGAGTTGCCTGATTTATTAGCAACAAGTTCTATAAGATTTGCAAAAGTAATTTTATTACTCATTGCCTATATCCTGTTTTTTTACATGTTTTTTAAGATAAGACCCTGGATGAAAAGTCACTGTACGTTTTGGAGGGAACATCATAAATTTTTTGTGATATGGATTAAAAGATTTCCTCTTTTCCCGGAACCGCGTCTTGAAAGTACCTAACTTCGGAATTGTAAAACTAAGGTCTTCATCGAGTATTTTCTTAACAATTTGAGTGCTGCATTTCATCAACCTCTTGATTTCACGTTGTGATTGCCCCAGTCTTTCAGACAAGTTTTTAATAAACTCACTATTATTCATTTACCACTCCGGAGATAAATTAATAACTCCAATATTTAATAGTGTTTGTCAAAATAACGTTCTGTTTCAAAGAATGTATGCAGCGTCTGAGCTTCCGAGCTAATCAATTTGGGGACATTTGATTAAGCGTTCTTGGCGAAGCGGAGCGTAAAAATTGAAGCTGTTTGAGTCCCGAGCGTAGCGAGGTCGAGTTCTTTAATTTTAGCGCAGCGAGCCGTAGAACGCTTCAAATTGTACCCACGATGAACTCGGAAGTTCAGACGCTGGTCATTCGGAATATATTTATGACAAACCGGTATAACACTCAATCATGGCTATTTTATCACAATCAAAAATTATTGTCAATATTTGCGATATTTTTGCGCCACTTCAAAGAATATGAAAAAATATTAATAACCGCTTAAAAAAATTCTTGTTTGGGAGACAGGTTATTGAAAACTTAAAAAGAAAAATTGGGTATATTTTAGCTTGTTGGGATAACTGGTGTGAAAATGCTTTGTAGGTGACCATCATAAAATCTATGAAGGTAGAGTGGAAATAGTTTTTTTCGTGGCTCCACACCCAATTTCTTACTTTTCGATATAGAATTGAAGAGTTCGCAATACATTTCCATCTGCGTCAAGCACATCTACATGCCATGATCCAGTCTCATGAGTCCGAATTATTTTTGAACTTTTAGTCCGCCAACTCACAGCGCCAATCTTTAATTCAATCCGCGTCTTTTCCGTTTCACCAAAATACCAAACATGAGTGACAGTGGTAGGTGTTTGAGCACCTACAATCTTAGTAAAGCAATATAGCTTGCCTGCCGTTACACTAAAGCTAGTATTAGCACCAACAGGTGCCCGATCAACCACATCTTCGCAAATGGCGGCATCAGCAACTTCCAAAGAGCCGGCAGCTTCAGCCTTTATTGCTGTAGTAAAAATGCATATGCTCATAACCAGTACAATAAAAATGCAAATAAAAGATTTCATAAGTATTACCTCCTTTTGAAAACTAGTAAGTTCTCCACGGTTTATAATTTGAGACCTTTGAACACCGCATAGGACTGAAAGGTGATATTTCTGGATGGACATTACTAAGCCAAGAGATCCTTGATGCTTTTCAGCTCTTTAAGTATCTCTTTTTTTGAAATGGTTGAAGGTTTGACTTTCTTATCCGCATGTTTGAGTTTCAAATATTGTTTAGCACCTTGGATTGTAAATTTTTTATCATAAAGGAGGTGTTTGATTTGTAAGATCAGCTCAACATCCCTTTTTCTATATAGTCTCTGGCCTGAAGTAGACCGTTTCGGTTTTATCTTTCTGAATTCGGTTTCCCAAAACCTTAGAACATATGTAGGAAGTCCCGCAATTGAACCGACTTCTCCAATCTTGAAGTATAATTTATCTGGCAATTCATTATGATAGGATTTATTGTTGTTCATATCTCAGGTATATTCCAAGGTAACTTTGTGTCCGGCCGATATTTATGGCAAGTCTGCATTAAACTTTTTTATAAGCCTCTCTGAAATACTTTTATGGATATGATTTACCAAATCGTCTTCTAAGGTCTCTTTAGATGACCTATAGGTTACTCTAAATGAAATACTTTTTTTACCTGCCGGTATGGGATCACCTTCAAAAACGTCAAAAAACTGTATGTTTTCCACAAGTTTCTCGTCAATATTTTCAGCGGTTTCCAACATTTTTCTCAATTCAATACCCTTATCAATAACCATGGTAATATCTCTTGAAATAGCCGGAAACTTTGGAATCGGTTTTGATTGTATGGTTTCGGGTATAATTTTCGAAAGGTTGGGAAGGTTTAGTTCAAAAATAAAAGCTGTTTGTTTTAGATCAAAATTATTAAGTACTTGTGGAC
>CAZQOH010000281.1:0-3691 GCA_964594355.1 uncultured Desulfobacterales bacterium | reverse complement strand
ACGTTGGTAAATTTTTAATCGTTGAATTTGGTAAACTTTTTCGCCGGCGTTTCTACCAGTGGTCTTCAGGATCGACGAAAACGGGGTGGCAACCGAAAACTCAGCCCGGAAGCCGAAGGATTCCTTTTAGGCTGTGTTAAAAGTAATCCTGATGTTACATTAGGTTGGCTACAAAATGCAATTCAAGAAGACTTTAATTGCCACCTCAGCACACCAGCAATTTGTCGAGCAATAAAACGAGTATCTGAGAATCAGGTCAATTTAACCAAGGGTAGGCCTAAATCACCCACCGTGAAAGAATCTGTAATCAATCCTCTTGGTGGCTTTGAAATCATAGTTGCAATTGCGTATCATCTTGGCTGGCCACAACGGATTGCCGATCTGATAACAAATAGAATTGATGAGCTTAAAAGCTCCCAAGAATTCAAAATTAATGCTGAACAACCCGACAGAGAAGGACGAAATGCGTCAGGCAAATTTTCAAAATTTTACAACCAGCGTGAGGATGTGAGAGCGAACCGGTTTGCCTCAATTTCAGAAAAGCGAAAAACGAAAAACTGGCAATCGATGGACATTATCCGTGATAATCCAGCGGTGCTAGTACGAAAAAGTTTAGCTTTACTATCTTTTCCGGTTATTACAATGAATGGTAATGTTCGGAGTGTCAATTTAGCGTTGGGAGACACTTTGAAACATCTTTGCGGGTTTAATTATAAACAAAATACGATCGTAAAATACCTTAGTGAGCTAAAATATCTTGGGATTTCGACCTGTTTACTTAAAGACTTGCCGGAATTCTGGCGAAAATGCTGGGGTGATGAACTAAAAGCAACTCCCTTGATTTGTTATTACATTGACGGCAACACGAAAGCTGTATGGTCATCCCAGAGAGTGAAAAAGAATAAAGTGACAATGTTGGGAAGGGTGATGGGCTGTTTGGAACAAGTGTTTATCCATGATGGTTTTGGGCACCCGATATACTTTGAGACTTTCTCCGGGCATGGGCCGGTTGGGGAACATATACTGGGCTTGTTTGAAAAGATTGAAGATGCCATTCTTGAGGTCCCCCGTTCATCAACCAAAGTTTATCGAGCCATCGTTATGGATGCGGCGAGCAATAGCGTAAAATCACTTCGGGCATTTGCTGCGCAACAGAAGTATTATTATGTTACGCCTTTAGATGACAATCAATGGAATGAGCGAAAAGTTATACGATATGGCCGCCCCGTACGCTACCGGTATGGAGATGCGACCCTCAGAGAGCTTGATATTGAACTTGAGGATTCCGAGGAAAAAGGCTATCTGATCAGTTCTCGAGCCATAAAAATAGACTGGGACAATGGGAAAATGACCGTGCTGCTCACAAGCATCCCCCTAAAAATTATAGATGCAAGCGAGGTTGTCTTTTCGTATTTTCAGAGATGGCCGGCACAAGAACTTCAGTTTCGTAATAACAAAGCAGCTGTATCACTTAATCGTGTAGCTGGATATGGCAGAAAGCTAATCGAAAATCCCAAAGTGATAGAGGCCCAACGGAAGGCTGAAGAAAGAATCGAAAAACTTAGTCAAGAATTAGAAGAACCGATTGAACAGATAAGTATTCACGAAAAAGCAATTGACAATTTAATTCCAAAAGAACGGAGCATACGGGCAAAAGGTAAAATTAGAAAAGGGAAACGTATTCTTACAAAGAAACTTCAGGCCGAACTTGATACCTACTGCGGAAAAATCAATTATCACAATAGGCAGATAAAAAAAATCGAAAAGATGCATGAGAAGAAATTCAAATTGTTAAGAAAACATCAAAAAGAATGGCTCCGCCTTCAGGGAAAAGAGCGCGTTTATGAAATTGATGTAGAGCTTGACCAGATCGTTACCTTTTATCGAATAAGCTTAGCAAATCTATTGGCATATTTTATCCATCATTATTTAGGCGGGCTTTCGAAAAGTATGGTGATGATCCTTCATCAAATCATTCATCTCCAGGCGAAAATTGAAGAAGATGATAAAGTAAGAAAAATAGAGCTGAAGCGAAATGAGAAAGACTTAAAGATGATGAAAAAATTATCACTGGCTTTGGAAAAGCTGAATAGCTTAGATATTCAAGGCCCTAGAGGGAAAGTGATGAAGTTTGCACTGGCGTAAATCTAAGTTAAACGTAATATTATTTTATATTGCCCGAAACTAATGTACTATAGAAAAGATACTCGATGACAATTGCAATATTGATTGATATCCCAAATGATTTCACAAAGGAAACCAAATATACAATTGAAAACATATTTTTTCCATATATTGATAAAACTATTTATTTAAATGATGTATCTGCGTTGAAAAACTACACGATCAAAATTATCTATTGCTATGAAAATTCACCGCTGATAAACGACGTCACCATTTTTTTTAAGGATTCGATATTAATTATATTGGAAGAGAAGACAATAGAATATTTCAATTCTTTTAAACCATATGATTACAAAAATATACAATGGAACGGAAAGATACCACAACTATTTCCATTGCGTACTACGATAAGAGGACAAAGTGCGGAATGCATTTTCCCTTTTGACATTATTGCAGCATCGTTTTTCTTTTTATCTTGCTGGCAAGAATACACTTCTTCTGAAAGAGACGAAAAAGGGAGGATACCACTAAAAAATACTTTACAACATAGACTCGGTATCATTCGATTACCTATTGTCAATCAGTATTTAAGGCAACTAAATGATGCAATTCAAAAACTATGGGGAATTAAACTTACTCCTAAGCCTATGCCGAGAAGTGGTGATGCTTATGTTGCTTTGTCTCATGATATTGATCATATTGATTGGTCATTTAATAAGTATCTATTTCGGCTATTCAATGATCGCAAAAAAATAAGATTGAGCAAAGCAGATGTAACGATACTTTTACGAAACTTTTTTGGAAAAAAATACATATTTGATAAAATCAAATCGATAGAATTGAAAAACGGTGCAACGTCCAGTTTTTTTTTCCTTTCCAATTATAAAGTAAGGAAACATCAACGATATTCTGAAAATTTAATTAGATCCCTCAACGGAACAGATTTCGAGGTGGGACACCATATTTCTCATCGATCAATATTTGAAAAAACACTGGATGATGATTATAAAGAATTCCGTCAGTTAGTGCATAGATTATACGGTGCAAGGATCCATACTCTACGTTTCGTTGTGAATGAGATGTTTACTCAATTAGAAAAATATAAATATTGCTACGATAACTCACTGCTTTATGCGGAAGACTTGGGGTACCGAACCGGTTTTACTTATCCACATTACATCTTTAACCCAATTGAAAAAAGACCGTTCCATGTGCTGGCTATCCCTTTGAATATAATGGATGGAACGCTCTTGGATGCTAAATACCTTGGACTTAGCGACAAAGATGCCGAAGAAGATCTGTTATCCTTTATTAGATCGGTAATTCCATTTGGCGGCTGTATTTCAATCTTATTCCATAATAACATATTTTTTGTTAATACGGCTAATCGCCTGAGCATGTATGAGAGATTACTTCAATTCCTAAAAAAACAAAACATTCCTGTGGGCACGTGTCGCGAGATCTATTATTGGAGAAAAGAATTTCAGAATATTAATTGAAGAATTTTTACAAATATTAAGCAATGAAAATCGTTCATATTATCGGAACAAGACCACAGTACATAAAA
>CAZQOH010000280.1:0-3719 GCA_964594355.1 uncultured Desulfobacterales bacterium | reverse complement strand
GCTCGCTGCGCTAAAATTAAAGAACTCGACCTCGCTACGCTCGGGACTCAAACAACTTCAATTTTTACGCTCCGCTTCGCTAAGAACGCTTAATCAAATGTACCCAAATTGATTAGCTCGGAAGCTCAGACCCTGCATACATTCTTTGAAACGTAACGTTATTTTGACAAACACTATAATTTTGCCACTAAGTCTCTAAGACACTAAGATTAATTTTTTTTTATGTGGCTATGTGGCTGAATATAAATATCAATACTAAAATTAAATGTTTTTGTCAATGATAAGCGTAACAACTGTTTCGGAATTACCTTTGAACCGGTTTTGTTTTCAAATAGCTAAAATATTACCTTTTCTGAAGTTTAAGTTCTGCATCAGGTTTTCGTATATATTTCGGTACCAATGTAAAAACATCATCCGTATCATTATTTTTTAATCTATTCATCCCGAGATATGCCACCGTTGAAGCTCGGATCGTATTTTGAAACGAGAAGGCAAAACGTGCAAAATCTCCTATTCTATCTAAGATAACCTCTCTATACAGAAGAGCGCCGTTTCCTATAAATATACACGGTTCTTTGATGTTACAAACAGCTTTATCTGGAGGTAAAACCTGTTCCTCCATTTCCTTTATTAAAAGAGAGTCTTTGAATCTATACCGTGAAAAATAGACCTCCCCTTTACGAGCATCTAGTAGGGGAACAATAAGATATGGAGAAAAATTAGATTGCATGGCAAGGGCATCCAGACTCGAAATGCCCACAACAGGTTTGCCGGATGCGATAGCGAGTCCCTTTACGGAACTGATTCCTATACGGAGGCCGGTAAAAGATCCAGGTCCTTTAATTACCGCAAATCCATCTAAATCACTGATATTAAGGTCGGACATCCCCATCGCCCTACTTATCATGTTCATTAAGTGTTTTGAATGGGTATGCTCGCTGATTATTGATACTTCAGCCAATAAAGTATCCTCATCAACAATAGCAACACTGCAACTTTTTGTTGCCGTGTCAACAGCAAGTACCTTCATATCTCTACCCTTCCATAGCAATCGGCACGACTTCATCCATGTTCTTGGCGGGGATAAATTTTATTTTCTTCTTGATATTAATCGGAATATCAACAAGATCCTTTTTATTTTTAACCGGAATAATTATTGTATGGATTCCGGCCCTTAACGCTCCCAAAGCTTTTTCCTTTAAGCCTCCTACAGGAAGAATCCTCCCCCTTAGTGTAATTTCACCTGTCATCGCAACATCTTTTTTCACAGGTTTATTCGTCAAGACAGAAATAAGGGCTATGGCCATTGCAACACCGGCAGACGGTCCATCTTTGGGTATTGCTCCCGCCGGCACATGGATATGTACATCCATATTTTTAAAAATGTCTTTTTCAATCCCAAAGGAACGAAGATTTGCCCTTGCATAACTCAACCCGGCCCGTGCAGACTCCTGCATAACATCTCCAAGTTGTCCGGTTATGATCAACTCTCCTTTGCCGCTAATTAAAGATGCCTCAACATACAAAACCTCCCCGCCAACCTGTGTCCAGGCAAGACCGGTTGACAAACCGACCTGACTGTTCTCCTGATCCATCTCAGGGATATATTTGGAAACACCCAGATATTTTTGCAGGTTGTTTTTTGTAATCGCAAAGGGACCTTTTGCACCTTCGGCTATTTTACGTGCTACCTTGCGACAAATAGTTCCTATCTCCCTTTCAAGATTTCTTAAACCCGCCTCAGATGTGTATTCCCTTATCATTTTAAGCAATACTCCCGAACTGATAGTGAGGGTTTTCTTTCTTAATCCATTGTCCTTGATTTGGCGTGGAAGGAGATGCGTTTCAGCAATAATTTTTTTCTCCTCCTCTGTATATCCGGACAGTGAAATAACCTCCATCCTGTCGAGAAGAGCAGACGGTATGGTGTCTGTTAAATTGGCGGTGAGGATAAACATGACCTTAGAAAGATCAAAGGGTAGATTAAGATAGTGGTCACTAAAATTAAAGTTCTGTTCAGGATCAAGAGCCTCTAGAAGGGCTGAAGAAGGATCACCACGAAAATCAGCACCAAGCTTGTCAATCTCGTCCATCATAAAAACAGGGTTGTTTTTACCACACTGTTTCAACCCCTGTAATATGCGTCCTGGAAGAGCACCGATATAGGTGCGGCGATGCCCCCTGATTTCCGCTTCGTCACGGATGCCCCCAAGAGAAATGCGGACAAATTTACGTTTCATGGCAAGGGCAATTGCTTTTCCCAGTGAAGTCTTTCCTACACCAGGGGGGCCTATAAAGCAGAGAATAGGGCCTTTCATTTTAGGATTAAGTTTACGAACACTTAGATATTCCAATATGCGATCCTTCACTTTGTCAAGCGCAAAGTGATCCTTATCCAATGCTTTTTTTGCATTCTTGATATCGATTACATCTTTGGTAGCTTTGTTCCATGGCATTTCAACTAGCCAGTCAAGGTATGTTTGCACAACCGAAGATTCCGCCGAGTCGGGATGCATTTGTTCCAGACGTTTCAACTGTTTCTTGGCTTCTTTATCAGCTTCCTTAGACATTTTGGCACGTTTAATCTTTTTTTTGTAATCCTCTATTTTCTGTGTTTTTTCATCAATTTCACCCAATTCTCTGTGAATAGCTCTAACCTGTTCCCTTAAAAAATAGTCTTTTTGGCTTTTTGAGATTTCATCCTTTACATTAGACTGAATCTTAGCCTGCATTGCTGAAAGTTCCACCTCCCTTGATAGGAGGTTATTGACCTTCCGGAGACGTTTCACAGGATCTATGAGTTCAAGCAAAATCTGCGATTCCTTAATTTTCAATCTTAAATTTGAAGCTACAAAGTCAGCAAGTCTGCCGGGTTCATCCATGCTTTCAAGTATACTTCCGACGTCACCGGTCAGTTCTCCACGGAGCGCCAGAATCTTTTCGGAGTACTCCCGGACATTTTTCATCAGTGCTTTAATTTCAAGGTTGATTTCTTTCATAGGTTCTTCAGAAATAGTTTCAATTATTACGCGATACAAAGATTTATTTGCTAAATATTTAACGATTTTTGCCTTGGCAATACCTTGAACAAGGGCTTTGACGCGACCGTCCGGAAGCTTTAACATACGCAGAACCCTGCCCACGGTTCCAAATCTGTAAATATCATTGCTCTTTGGATTTTCAATGCTAGGATCCTTTTGTGTCGCTAATAATAAAAAGCTGTCTTTTGATACTGCCTCTTCTACGGCACGCACCGATTTTTCGCGACCAATAAAAAGAGGAAGAAGCATGTCGGTAAAAATTACAACATCCCGCACCGGCATTAAAGGAAGCGATTTCGGTATATCTATTTCAAGGTCATTATCTTCAATGATACTAATAAGATCATCTTTGTCAGTTTCAGCCATTTTTACTCCTGTTTTTGCTTATTTTTTCTCCCTATACGGGATTTTTTGCTCAAAATCATTCTAAAAAGCTGCTTTATAATTTCATTAAGATGCAGGACATAAAGGTTGTGAATAAAGCTAATTTTAAACATTATAATATAAGACACAATTTATCTTTTACAATATCGGTCTTGATTTTTGTATCCAACATAAATAAGTTATGGTTTAGAAGTTGTAGCTATTCGGTTATAGTATTTGTCAAAATAACGTTCCGTTTTAAAGAATGTATGCAGCGTCTGAGTTTCCGAGCTAATCAATTTGGGGACATTTGAT
>CAZQOH010000279.1:0-3723 GCA_964594355.1 uncultured Desulfobacterales bacterium | reverse complement strand
ATAAATTTTGGGCAGGGCCGTTATCTTCCATAACGATCCCTGCCCTCTTTCCTTAACGCATCAATAACATTAAATTGTTAAATTTGAAATTTTTATCAATTTTGTTACTTTACGACCAGGTCACCTAAATATGGGAAATTCATGGTGTTAACGATCGGCTTGATCTGTACATTATTCTTACCTGCGTAAGAATGATTCTGCCAGTGAAACGGCACAAAGGCTGCTTCATTGTATAGGATCTTTTCAATCTGCTGCAGTATCGCCGTCCGCTTTTGTAGGTTGGTCTCAGACTGGGCCGCCATGGTTAACACATCGACTGCGGGATTGCAATAATTTCCACTGTTATACTGTCCGTAACCGGTTTCCTTGTCCGGACACATTCCAAGAAATTCGGTGAAATTACCGGAATCTTCTGTATCCGAGTGCCATCCGATCAATTGGATATCGGCCGCTTGGGCATCAAATTCATCCCAGTACTGGGCCTTGGGCATGGTCTTGAGGTTCACCTTGATTTTGATTTTAGACAGCATGGTGACTACGGCCTCGGCGATCTTTTCATCGTTTACATAGCGGTTGTTCGGAGCAATCATAGTGCACTCAAAGCCGTTTGCCAGTCCGGCTTCTTTCATCAGAGCCCTGGCTTTTTTCAGGTCATAGCGGGGAACCAGAGCCGGGGTGTATCCCATATACCCTGGGGGGCCCTGTTGACCGGCCGGCGTAGCAGTGCCTTTCATGATCTTTTTGACAATGCCCACATTGTTAATGGCATGGACAATGGCCAGACGTACGCGACTATCTTTAAATTCATCACGGCGCTTCTGGTTTAACTGGATCGTAATAATCCGGCCACCTGAATAGGTCACTAATTTGACATTGGAATCCTTCTTGATTCTTTGAAAATCCTGCGGCGGAACTGGAGAAATAAAATCCACGTCTCCTGAGAGCAGTGCCGCCACTCGGGTGGCATCTTCCTTGATTGGAGTCAAGATTATCTTGTCTACGTTTCCAGGTGAGTTCGTATCCCAGTAATCGGCGAATCTTTCTAAAACATACTTTGCACCCTGTTCCCAATGGGTAATTTTATAGGCACCTGTGCCGGATTCATTTTTAAGTGCAAATGAAGGACCTATTTTTACGACCGCGTCTTTGGGCTGGCCGGTTTCATCCGTACCGGTGTAAAATTTGCTGTCCAGGGGAAAGATATAGGTCGCCATGTTAATAAGGAGAGCGTAAGGCTTCTTGGTCTTGATATCAACCGTATAATCATCAACGACATAGCAACCGTCAAATGGCGTGAAAAGTCCTTTAAAATCCGGGCTCTTGAAAAAGCGATCAAAGGTAAATTTCACATCCTTCGCCGTAAAGGAGTTGCCGCTATGGAATTTGACACCTTTTCGCAAATAAAAACGCATGGTTAAGTCATCCAGGCGCTCCCACCTTTCTGCCAGGCGGGGTTCAAAATGCATATCCTGGGCATAGCGCACCAGGGGATCAAAGACCCAGTGTGATAATTGGAGCATTCCACCTGACAACTGGACCTGGGGATCCTGTGAGACGGGACCCGCATCCAAACCCAGTTTCAAAGTCTTGGCTCCTGCTACTGTTCCCAATGTAAGTAACATTAAAATGACTAAACCCGATACAAATAATTTTTTCATTTGTTCCTCCTTTCTTTGTTGTTCCTCAGTTTTACTAACCTCCTACAATTAAGGTTAGTGTTTAAATTGATTCTAAATTCCCATTAGCGAAAATATATTTGATAAACTATTTTTAGTCAAGAGTAAAAGCATCCCCCATATGTGATTTAATAAGTAAATCGTTCGTGTAAAAATTGCCCAGCTATTAATATACAAGTCTCTATACTTTTTATCATTTTAAAACTACATTTGCAACATATGAAGTCTTTAAACACGGTAACGTCAAAGTAAATTCTAACTTGATCAAATCATTAAGATTTGCAAGACAATTAAATTCGAAACCCGAATACAAAATGATCTAAACAGCTTAGCACTTACGTAATATCGGTTTGAAACTTTGAGGATATCCTTTATTTTGAATTTAACATTTGGAGCATTCGTATTGAAAATTTAATCTTTATGGTATATACTAGATATCGTATAATTTCTATGGAAAGAATCTTCAACCAAATCTAATTATAGAAACCACAAGTTGAAAGGATAAATCCAATGGAAAAAGTGCTTATTGTTGATGACGATCAAAAACTTATAAAGATCATAAAGAATAGTCTGTAAATTTATGCAAAGCTATTCGAGTTTCAAATATTGACTGCCTCAGATGGAAAAGAGGCTATTGAATTACTTAAAAAAATACATATCTCAGTGCTAGTAACAGATCTTGTTATGCCAAAAGTTGGCGGGTTGGAACTTTTGGCTTACATGACCAAAGAATATTCACCATTTTCATGCGTCGTAATGACGGCACATGGAAACCCTGAATTCAAGAAAAGGGCGTTGCGTGAAGATGTCATCGGTTACATAGAAAAGCCGTTTGAAATAGACGAACTTGCTTGGCAAATCATACCAAAACTGAGTCGTTTTTCCGAAGGCCTTTATCCAAAAGGGATGTCAGTAAATAGTTTGTTGTTGCTTGCTGAAATGGAAGAAAAGACAGGCCTTTTGGAAATTCATAATGGCGGCGAGAAAAAGGGACAATTTTATTTCGATAAAGGTGTTCTGTATGATGCACTCTACGATGACCTGAAAGGAGAAGATGCGGCGCTTGAAATGATCGGGTGGGATCATCGTGTGGTCTTCAGTTTCAGAAACCTTCCTGAGGAAGATGTAAAGAGACAAATCAACAGGGATCTCATATCACTGATTGTGGAGGGAGCAAGGCTCAAGGATAAAACAATAGAAGCAGAGGAGGAAATTGGCCAAACGGAAGTTGTTAAAACAGAAAAGATAAGTGAGCAGAAACATGATTCTTCTTTACAAGATCAAGCCGAAGAAAAAGAAAGTGAACTGATTTCTCAGGCTGTTACTCTGGCTGAAGGACATCATTTTCAACAGGCTCAAAAGGTGCTGGCCAGGCTTTTAAGGATCAATCCGCGCAACTGCGAGGGGTGGCTGTGGTGTTCCCGTGTCCTCGGGAGCATGAAAGCTATAAAATCGTCACTCAAAAATGCGGCCACCATTTCTTCTGAAGATCCTTTGGTCGTTTTGGAAATCGAGAAACTCAATCTTGCCGAAAACAAGGTATGGACAGAGCGAGTTTGGCATTGTCCATTCTGCTGGTCTCCATTGGAAAAGAAGGCTTGTGAGTGCTACTATTGTGAGGCCCATTTGTTTGTACACGAACAGTTCTTCACATCTAAACGGGCGGCAAAGCAGGGCATTATAAAAAAAGCAATCAAAAGGTATGAGAAAGTTATCAAAGAAGAAAAAAATGCCGACGCCCATTATTATCTGGCTATGGCGTATCTCAACATGGAACATTGGGAGGAAGCTTTAGATCAGTTACAAAAGAGTAAAAAACTGGCGCCGAAGAATAAAACATTTATTGAGCAACTGCACGCTTTGCAAAGCTATATGGACGCCATGGGAACAGTATCCCAAAAGGAAAGATCTGATCTTAGCAAAGCACCCAAGGAGGTTGCCAAAATAAATAAAATTCTTGTTGCAGAAGATAGCTCTGATACAAGGAAGTTAATAGTTAGAATCCTTAGTCGGAAAGGATATGCGGTCATAGAAGCAAAAGACGGTC
>CAZQOH010000278.1:0-3753 GCA_964594355.1 uncultured Desulfobacterales bacterium | reverse complement strand
AGGAGTATACACTATTTTTGTTTTTTCTGCCGCGTAGCGGCTTCGTTCAACAACAGGTTGGAGTAGATGGCTGAAAAAAATGGCGATAGAAGGCCAACATTATTTTAGGAGTTTTTTTGCTCCTCGGCACCCTTGGCTTTGAGCCCGCCACTACTCAACCTTAGCGTTAGTTGCAGAAAGACGGCCAAGGAAACTAAAGGAGGTTAGCAATGAACGTAAAAAAATGGTTCTTAGCAGGTTTGGTAGGCTTTGTTGTCATGTTCATTTTATCAGGCCTGTGGTATATGCTAATTATGGATGCGTTTTACAGGGAGCAGGTCGGCGCACTCATGCGTGAGCAGTACAATTTTATTTTTATTGTGCTGGGTTACATTGTCATGGCATTTTTGATGTCTTATATCTATCCCATTGGGTACAAGGGTGGTTCACCCGCAAAAGAAGGCTTGCGGTTTGGTGTCTTGATCGGATTACTCGTGTGGCTCTCAAGCAATCTAATTCTATATGGTGCACATAATATGACTTTTTCTGCAACTTTGGTAGATTCTGGTTGGCATGTAGTAGAAGAAGGCATCGGAGGTCTTGTTATTGCTTTGGTATATGGGACTGCTTCTACTAAGAGCTCCAGTTGATTGGGGGTTAAGTTTCATCAATAGAGTTTTCGATAGGACCCCCAATCTGAACAATTTTTACATGTGTAGTTTTGGGGAACGCGCTAAAGTTTTACAGTTTCAATAAATACCCATTTTGCGGGCATAGTGCGGTTATGGGCGAAAGAGTCGAACCTGGCAGGACACGGGCAGGGAATCGATCAAGGCCGCAGAGAAGATTTGAACGGTGGACGGTTGATTCGAAGTTTTTGTGTTACGACCGATCATATCACTGCAATCGCTGCTAAGTTGAAGAATATTGAAACTGTAAGACTGTAGAGCGTCTCCTAAATCACTGTAAAACTTTAAAGCGTCCCCTAAATCCATGCTATATAAGCAATACATGGAAAATCTTCCACCTATTCTAACTGTTCTACCTCTTGCCACTTGACAAACAAATTCACTGTTGTACAATTGTCAGAAATACATGCTCCGGAGGTAAACATGGATGTTGTAATTGATACATCTGCATTGATTGCAGTTATTGTTGGTGAACCTGAGCGTAATAGGATTGTTGAATTTACTACTGGCAATACACTCATTGGACCTGGTTCTATTCCATGGGAAATTGGCAATGCCTTCTCGGCTATGTTTAAACAGAACAGGTTGACACTTGATGAAGCCCAGAAGGGCCTAGTAATTTTCGATAGTATCCCTCTTCGGTATATCAGGCCAGACTTTGTTAATGCCTTAAAATTGTCTAAACAAGCCAACATGTATGCATATGATGCCTATTTCTTGGATTGTGCTATTAGACATAAAGCACCACTATTGACGTTGGACCGAAAGCTAAAGACAGCTGCTCAAAATCTCAACGTCGAAACCATGGAGGTCTAAAATGCAAGTTTACACATATTCAGAAGCCCGACAAAAGCTCGCTATAGTTCTTGAGCAGGCTGAAAATACGGGCAAAGTACTAATACGAAGGAAAGACGGTCGAACTTTCGCGTTGGTTCCAGAAAAGATCCCTTCTTCACCTTTAGATGTCCCATCGATTAAAGCGAATATTACGACGCAGGAAATAGTGGATATTGTTCGAGAAGGAAGAGAAAGGTAGAACAAGTGCATGAAGATGGACAGGCTATTACGTGCGTGAGTTTTTGGGGGCCCTTCAGTTTTACAGTTTCAATAAATACTCATTTTGCGGGCATAGCGCGGTTATGGGCGAAAGAGTCGAACCTGGCAGGACACGGGCGGGGTTTTGGAACTTTTTTTTGATACAGTGAGACCTTTGAAAAATGAAGGAATTTTAACCTGCCGCGAAGCGGCTTACTTGAACCATCGCATAGATGTGTGTCAGATTTTGCGTGGGAGCCCCTATTACATAAAAAAGTTGAATAACGAATATCAAATCCTCCAGACGGATACGTGTCCATGTGCTTTTCAAGTAAATTAACGGAAACCATAAAAGGAAAGGATGATTAAAGTGAGTGCAGTAGATACTAATAACGAAATTATCACGGAGAGCCGAGAACATATTCTACGAATTCAGATCAACCGGCCGGAAAAGAAAAACGCCCTTACCAAAACCATGTATGCCGACATGGCCGATGCGATCACTCGGGCTGATGATGACAGTGGCATTCGGGCTATTTTTTTACATGGCACGGAGGATTGTTTCACTGCTGGAAATGATCTGAAAGATTTTCAAGCTTTTCGGCAAGACGACAATAATGAGGACGTCAGTGATTTTCTGTCGACCATCAGTCATGCGAAAAAGCCCATAGTGGCAGCCGTTGGAGGCGTGGCCGTGGGTGTGGGTACGACCATGCTGCTTCACTGTGATTTGGTTTACGCGGGCGAAGGTGCAATATTTCTCATGCCTTTCGTCGCTCTGGGACTTTGCCCGGAGGCAGCTTCCAGCTTCCTGTTGCCCAAACTAATGGGACACCAGCGTGCATCTGAGTTATTGTTGCTCGGCGAGCCTTTTTCTGCAGCAAAAGCCTGTGAAATAGGATTGGTCAATGCCGTTTATCCTGATTCGGAGTATATCGATAAGGCCTTCACACAGACCCAAAAGCTGGTACAACAGCCCCCGGCTTCCGTACGCATAACCAAATCGTTACTTAAAAAATCCATTTCCGAATACATTGCAGACACCATGGCTGAAGAAAGGAAGCATTTTTCTGAAAGGCTGACTTCCGGCGAATGCGAAGAAGCCTTAAACGCATTTTTTGAGCGTCGGAAACCTGATTTTTCTTCGTTTGAATAAATAATGCGTGGGCTGCGGTATTTGTGAAAACAAATGCCCTGTCAAAAGTCTGCTGGCCATCAGAACCATCAGTGTCGGAGAATCCAATTCCTTAAAAACCAAATTTTATTATTATGAAAATCCATAAACGAAAGGCTATAATATTTGCTGTCTGTATCGTCACAGTTGCCTTTATTGCATTATTTGTCCTAGTACAGGTTAAAGATCGAACCTATTTCTATAGCCCCCCTTACTCACCAAAACAGGACAAAGACTCAAACGTACTGGTTGTTTACTATTCGCGTTCGGGGAACACGGAAGCAATGGCCCGGGAAATTGCGCGGAAGTTCAATGCCGACATCATAAAGATTGAAGCCGAAAGATACTCCTTGGACTATCAGGGCTGGCGCAATGCTTCCAACGACGCCGATGATAAGATAACTATGGTTCAAATAAAGCCGGAAGTTGTTGATATGGAAAAATATCGACTAGTGTTTATTGGTTCCCCGATCTGGTGGTATCGTCCTGCACCACCCTTGTGGACTTTCGTTGAAAAGAACGACTTCAAAGAAAAGAATGTGATTCTTTTCAACACTTTCAATAGCCGATTTAAATCAGAAGAGATCGAGAAATTTCAAGGGGAGATAGAAAAAAAAGGAGGCAGATTAATCGATCATATTTTCATAAGACGCGGTCGTGTTTATTATCAAAAGAGTGGAAAACAATTATTAGAAGAATCCCAGGAAAAATTAAAAGAAAAAATGAAGGAATGGATTAATGCCCAGTGAAGGTTAATTATCCAATAATAGGGGATTTTGTTTTCCGAGTACACTTATTTTGATATTAGTAGATATCATACTGCATGTATGTCTTCAAAAGGTTTTGGACAAATCAGGCATTAAAATAAGAGAGGGT
>CAZQOH010000277.1:0-3753 GCA_964594355.1 uncultured Desulfobacterales bacterium | reverse complement strand
AGTAATAACATGTGGTTAGGTTAAAGATGAATATTGATTATTGATATCAGAAAACACCTCTTGACAAATATTACTTGTATACAGTATACAAAATGTATTAATATACCCTGAGACGTTTTCACATATGTTTCCTTTATCCCACCCCCTCTATAGATTGAACGGAGAGAATAGTTATGAATCTATTCAAAGACATCACTGTATTATCCTTAGAACAGGCAACGGTTCTTCCATATCTGACATATCGATTGGCGCATGACGGGATGAATGTGATCCGGTTGGAGCATCCTGTTTATGGGGACCCAAACCGTTTTATCGGTGATAATGTACTTGGTGAAGAACGGATGAACACATATTATCTATGTATTAATGCTGGAAAAAAGGCTCTGACATTGAATCTTGTTGATATAGAAGGTAAAAAAATTTTTCAAAACCTTATTAAAGAATTGAAAATCGATATTTTTACAACCAATCAGCTTCCACGGAATTACAAGAAACTGGGTATCGATTACGAAACCTTGAAATCCTTGAAATCAGATATTATTTGGCTTGGAGTAACAGGATTTGGCCCTGACAGTAATGAGGCCGCCTATGATCCAATATTGCAAGCAAGATCAGGATTAATGGAGTTAACCGGTGAGGCAGATGGAGAACCACAGGTTTTGGGGATCCCGCTTCCAGATATGGGTACCAGCGAACATGCATATGGACTCCTGATGAAGGCTCTTTTTAAGCGCCAGTTCACCGGGGATGGGAGCTGTATTCATATGTCCATGTTCGAATCCTCTGTATCATGGCTCACGACCCAAATCGCATTTCAAGCAAGTTTTGAGAAACAGAGCACACGCCGAGGTAATACACATGAATATTTTAGTCCGGTTTCTGTATACAAAACAAGCAGTGGCTTTGTGTATTTAGCCGTGGGTAATGATCGACAATGGAAATCCATGGTTTCTCAGGAGCCGTTTAAAACGCTCAATAAACCTGAATATGAGAAAAATGAGGGTCGTATCCGGGATGTAGACAACCTGAACCGGTCTATTGATGAAATTACAAGTAATTACACTTCTGAAGAAATGATTGAATTATTTACATCGATCACTGTTCCTATAAGTAAAATAAAGACTATCTCCGAAGTAGTGGCGGATCCCCTTGTTGAAAAAAGACTTTTATTTTCACGAGATCCGGTTACTAAAACCGGAATTACCCTGGCCCCGCCGCCAAACATGACCTCCTTTCTTGGGGGAAAGGATCGCCGGCTATCATTTCCTCCGCGATTTGGAGAGCATAATAACGAAATATATGGTCAACGATTAGGCTATTCCGATAAAGAGCTTTATGCTCTTAATGAGAAAGGAATTATATAAATAGTGCCTGAACGAAAACTCTCGTTCAGGCAAAAATCCGAATATCGAAATTCGAAACTCGAAACAATATCGAATATCAAATTTTTCAATGTTCAAAACAAAAGCCTCGGTATTCGGTTGTTTAGAGCATTTGAACATTCGAATTTAGAATTTGTTTCGGATTTCGTAATTCGGATTTCGAATTTTAAAATTGAAGGTTTTCGTTCAGGCACTAATTATTACATACGGAGTTGAGAGGATGGATATTATAGTATTGGTTAAACAGGTTCCCGACACCACAGACGTAAAATTGGATCCAAAGACGGGAAATCTTATAAGAGAAGGTTTAGACAGCATCATAAATCCGGATGATCTGCATGCACTTGAAGCTGCAATAAGCTTAAAAGAGACTTTGGGTGGAAAAGTTACGGTTATCTCAATGGGGCCCCTTCAGGCCATTGACGCCTTGTCTGAAGCAATCGGCATGGGGGCTGATAAAGGTATTCTTCTGTCCGATAAAGCATTTGCCGGTGCAGACACCTGGGCTACATCATTCACCCTTGGAAAGGCCATAAAGAAGTTAGGGAAATATGATCTCATCCTTTGTGGACGGCAAGCGATTGATGGAGATACCGCACAGATAGGGCCGCAGGTGGCGGATTATCTTCAAATACCCCAGACGACCTATGTCTGTGAGATCGAGAAGGTTAATAAAAAATCAATATTTGTTAAAAGGCAACTCGAAAACGGATATGAACGGATTCAATGTGTCCTTCCAGCGTTGTTGACGGTAATCTGTGAATTAAATATGCCAAGATACCCCGATGTCGGAAGATTGATTAGCGTATGCCAAGAAAAAGCGCCTATCAAATTCTGGAATGCTGCCGATATCGGCGTCAAGACAAGACAGATTGGAGCGGAAGGTTCTTTAACCCATGTCATCAAGACATTTGCACCCAAGTTCAAACGTGAAGGAGAAATTTTAAAAGGTGATACCAAGGATACCGTGAGGGACTTGATCGGAAAGCTGGCGGAAGTGGGAATGAGGATTGAATAGTATAGTTGGAGGAGAATATGACTGTCTGGATTGAAGCGGAGTTGTGTGATGGATGCAGACGCTGTATAAAAACATGTCCTTATGGTGCATTGGAACTAAGGGATGGGACGGCTTATATACTAGAACAATGCACGTTCTGCGGTGCTTGTCTAAATATCTGCAAAAAAGAGGCTATTCTGACAGATGCCGAGCCTAGGACTATTCCTGATTTTAACGATCGAAAGGGTGTGTGGGTTTTTGCTGAACAACGTGATGGTGAATTGAATCCGGTCTCCCTGGAACTTCTCGGTAAAGCTCAGGTATTGGCTGAAACACTCAATCAGAAGGTTTCTGCACTGTTATTGGGTTATCGGGTTTCAGATTTGTCCAAGACGCTTATCAAATATGGTGCGGACAATATTTATCTTATAGAACATAAAGCCCTGGCAGACTACAGAACGCTGGCGTATACAAAGGCCGTCGAAGAATTGATCAGGGAATACAAGCCTAATATTTTCTTAATAGGCGCTTCACATATCGGCCGTGATCTGGCACCTCGTGTGTCGCGTCGTGTTGGAGTCGGCTTAACTGCGGACTGCACTGATCTTACGATTGATCCGGATGAAGGAATCCTTTTGCAGACAAGACCGGCTTTTGGCGGAAACGTTATGGCTACCATAGCAAATCGTTATTCACGCCCTCAAATGGCTACAGTGCGGCCGGGTGTGATGGAAGCTTTGCCAAAACCCGATAAAAAAGGGAATATGATCAAACATAAAGTATCTCTATTAGAAAAAGAGATCGGAACAAAAATTCTCGAAGTAGTAAAAGAAAAGAAAAAAGGCGTTGATATCACCAAGGCCAAGATCATTGTTGCGGGTGGAAGGGGCGTAGGAGACGACAAGGGATTCAAGAAACTTCAGAAACTGGCGGCAATTTTAGGCGGAGAAGTTGCAGGAACCCGAATAGTTGTCGAGAAAGGCTGGATACCCTCGGAAAACCAGGTCGGACAGACAGGGAAATCTGTTCGTCCTGAGATATATATCGCTTGTGGTGTTTCCGGAGCGATTCAGCATCGTGCCGGAATGATGAATTCAAGGTATATTATTGCGATTAACGCTGACCCAAGAGCAGCCATTTTTCAGGTTGCTGACTGGGGGATCGTGGGTGATCTGCATGAAGTGGTGCCGGAGATGATAAAACAGTTGACAGGAAAAAATTTCTGAAACAGATCACTAGTTTAGTGTCTTAAAAGTTTTATCAACGATATTGGCAATTTACATGTGGCAAAAACACTAAAAAATTCGAAGCACGAAATTCGAAATCCGAAACAATATCAAAATCCGAATGTTCCAAATTCAAAACAAATGCGGC
>CAZQOH010000276.1:0-3756 GCA_964594355.1 uncultured Desulfobacterales bacterium | reverse complement strand
CCTGCCTTTTTTGGTGGACTTTTTTTTACGCTCAGTATCGGGATTGCCTTATCCATCTTCACCTTTGCGGTGACATGGGTTTGGGATCGCTTTTTCACCCGAAGCAAAGTCGTTTTTATTCCATTGTTCCCGCTCTGGATGGGATGTCTTATATTGCTTAATCGGTATGGTTTTAATCCGTTAGTTACATCCTATTTTATTGTTATCCCTGCTGTAGTCATTTTTGCTTTTTTGAAACTTATGTCTGAGCGAAACATACAAAGAGATTGGTTATCTGGTACAATTCATATTATTCCGGTTCTCCTCCTGGCTCTCCTCTGGGTATTTCAAATTAGTAATCACATGTTTTTAGACATCAGAGACAATCTTCTTTTGTCCAATCGTTTTGGAACCAAAATAAATAATTTTTACTATAAATATACCCTTTATCCTGCAGAGGTTTTTAGATCGCTGGATCAAAAAACGCTTAAAACCTGCAACCTCAAACTCATTAAAGAAAAGACTATTTCACAATTATTAGAAAGAGAATTACTTAATCATGACTATCTTCCTGTTGATGAAAATGTCGCGGTTGACCTGAAAATAAGTAAAGAAGGAAATATTCTAAACTTTGAAAATAACGGAAAAACGATTCTTCAGACTTCGCTCAAAGATTTTTCCATGAAGTCCGGAAGTGTACTTAAAGAATTCTCGTTAAAGTGTGACAGATACCAGTTTTTCCGTCAGTTCACCTTTTTTTCTATTTTAGTGGGTTTTCCCCTTCTTTTGTATTTTATAATTTACATCTTGTTTTATCTTAGTTTTAATCTTTATTTAGATTCAAACATTTCTTCGGTAATTTCTTCCGTAATTTGCTTAATAATTGGTATTGTTTTGCTGATTCCCATTCATTACGCCAAAAAGGAAAAAATCGATGTAACGAATTTGGCTGGAACCATGGAGTCTGTCTGTTGGCAGGAAAACGTCGCCGCACTGAAATTCATTCGCCAAAAAGAAATTGAAATCGGTAATTATCCGGTCTATGAGAAAATGCTTAAAAGTCCACATATACCGGTTCGTTACTGGCTGGCAAGGGCTTTGGGTGTTAGCAGACAGTATAAAACCTATAAAGATCTATTGTATCTTATGGATGATCCCTATCCCAATGTGGTCTGTCAGGCTTTTTATGCCTTAGGCAGGAGGGGAGATACAAAGGTCATCAAAAAGATTATCAATAGGATTGAAACTTCCGATCACTGGTACAAACAATGGTATGCCTATAAGGCATTGAGGACTCTTGGATGGAAGCAAAAAAGGTCGAATTAAAAATCCTTCTTATATCCCTTGCAGCTATCATTCTGATTGAATTGGTTATAAAAGCTGTGATTCCAAAGAACCAATACCTTCCGATACTTATTCTGGGTGCTGCACGTCTTTTTGAAACCTCCCTTATGATAATGATTTTTTTTGTTTGGGGCAAAGGTATATCCTCAGTAGGATTGGCTCCATCCAAAATGATTCACGGTCTTAAAAAGGGACTGATCTGGTCGGTCTGTTTTGGAATAATTACATCCCTTGTCTTTGCCGTATTGTATGCTGTTGGTCAAAATCCTTTAGCAATTATTAAAACCCGACTTCCATCAAATCATAGTGAAATTATCCTTTTTTTCTTAATCGGCGGGTTCATTGCGCCCATTGCAGAAGAGATTTTTTTTCGGGGCATACTCTATGGTTTCTTTCGTCGATGGGGAGTTTTGGTAGCCCTAATTTTGAGTACGTTGTTATTTGTGATAGTTCACCCCATCGGTTTCAGGATTCCACTACCTCAGGTGGTGGGGGGGATAGTCTTTGCAGTAAGCTATGAGATGACAGGGAGTCTATTAACCCCAATCACCATCCATATACTGGGCAACACGGCTATTTTTATACTTTCGATGTTGATCTGAGGTTTTTCTTGACGTTACTTTTTACGAGTTTATCAAATTTGATGAATTCGCAAAAAGCGTGCCGGAGATTCCATCTGTATCGATGTATTTTTTAAAATGGTCAGCCAGAAGGTCATATTCTCTGTCTCTTACAACAGGTCCATGAGTTTGCGTAACTTTAAGGTGTCCAAGACCGATCGTGTCAAGCCAGTGCTTTGTGATACCCGGTGTGTCGAACAGGCCATGCATATAGGTACCCATAATCCTTGATTCATTTACAGTGCAACCGTCTTTATCTTTACATGGTAAGCTGTTTCTTTCAAAGACAGAAAACATGGGGCTTCCTGAAAACCGTTTGGTCCGGCCCATATGGATTTCATATCCGGTTCCTTTGATATCCTGCCAGTAAAATCGTGTCAAAGTTGTTGTTTTTGGAGCTTTTAATACTGTTTCAACTGGGAGAAGACGAAGACCTGCGGTTCTTCCAGGCACACCTTCCAGTCCGTCCGTATCATGGACATAATTGCCCATCATCTGATAGCCTCCGCATATACCGAGAATGTGCCCGTTATGATTAGCATAATCTTTGAGTTTTTTCGACCACCCGGTTGTTTTCAGCCATTTCAGATCAAAACAGGTGTTTTTTGATCCAGGCAGGATCACTGCTCTGAAAGGAAGAAGTTCTTGAAGCTTTTCAATAAAATGTAAATTCAAGCCCTTCATACAGGCAAGGGGATCAAAATCTGTAAAATTGGAGATATGGGGCAAACGTATAACCGCAATTATTGGATCGCTGCTATTTTCGGGATAGCTTTTTTTAGGATTTTCAATCACAACTGAATCTTCAGCTTCAATATTGATATGAGTGTACCAGGGAAGTACACCGAATACTTTTTTTCTTGTCTTTTGCTCTATCCATCTTATCCCATCCTCAAAAAGTCCAATATCGCCTTTAAATCGGTTTATGATAAATCCTACGACTTGATCTCGCTGCTTTTGCGAAAGACATTCCAGGGTTCCGATGATCTGAGCAAAGACGCCTCCTTTGTGGATGTCCGCAACCAGAATGACGGGTGCATCTGCATACTCGGCCATATGGAAATTGACAATATCATGTTGCATTAGGTTGACTTCGGCACAAGAACCCGCGCCTTCCAGGATTATAAGTTCGTATTTTTTACGTAAACGGGTAAGGGCCGCACATGCTTCTGATAACAGACGTTCTTTTCTATTGTGGTATTCGCTTGCAGTGCTGTTTCCAATAGCTTCGCCCAAAAGTACAACCTGTGAACCGATTCCATCGGTTGGTTTTAAAAGGATCGGATTCATGTCCACATGGGGAGGTATCCTGGCGGCTTCAGCCTGAACAATCTGTGCCCGCCCCATCTCCAGTCCTTCCGGTGTTATACCGGAATTGTTGGACATGTTTTGGGCCTTGAATGGTGCGACACGGATTCCTTTGTTCATAAAAAAACGGCAAAGTGCTGTTGTCACGATGCTTTTTCCTACTTCAGAACCTGTCCCAAAAACAGCAAGACAGGATGCCTGGTCTCTATCTTTTCGATTTATAGATTTCAACTCTGTGCTACCCCCAATCCAGAATTTGAATCCCGCTATAGCGGAAAGTATTTTTCAAAGGTCTCATAATGCACTGAAACGAAAATCATGTCAATCCTGCCTGCCCCGTTAAATTAACTTTCGGATTTAACTGGGGTTCATCCTGTCTGAGAAAAAGGTAAAAAACTATGCAATAAGCTATTATAGTGTTTGTCAAAATAACGTTCCGTTTCAAAGAATTTATGCAGCGTCTGAGCTTCCGAGCTAATCAATTTGGGGACATTTGATTAAGCGT
>CAZQOH010000275.1:0-3759 GCA_964594355.1 uncultured Desulfobacterales bacterium | reverse complement strand
ATAACCGACCACTTAAAATCAGTTTCTTTCGAAAGCCGCGTTTTATTCCCTTACGTTATCGTTTTATCTTCATGACATCATGTATGTTGATTCTTCTTTTGGGGACACTTGCGCTGATGCTCGGATTCCTGCAAAGCCGTACAATAAGAGGTCAAATAGAGAAGCGTGGTCTGGCGATTGCCCAGAGCCTTGCCGCAACCTCAATATCCAATCTATTAACTTATAACTATGTTGCCATAGATAGATCAGCAAATCAGGCAGCACAGGATCCTGATATTGTGCGTGTCATTATTCATGACAAGGAGGGGCGTATAGCAGGTTATAGTGAAAGACCCGACCTCCAGGGCAAGTTTTTAAAAGACGACGTCAGTCAAAATGCAATTGCCGCCTCGAAGTCTTTAATACAGGAGGTTTTGTTGGAATCTCCCCATGCTCCTGTATTGGATGTTGCTGTTCCGGTTTTTCCATCTAAATCAAATAATCGATGGGGAACTATCCGTGTGGGTCTATCCCTTGCCACAATGTACCAACAGATACGCCAGACCCAATGGATCATATTGGCTGTTGGATTAGTGGCCCTTGTTTTTGGAATAATAATATCCATATGGGCTGCACAAAGGGTTTCCCATCCATTGGGTAATCTTGTCAATGCTACCATAGAAGCGGCCCAGGGTAATCTGAATCAGAACATTTATGTCCAAACCGGTGATGAAGTAGAGATTCTGGCCTCAAATTTTTCCTTTATGATTCAGGAGATCCTTGCACACAGGGAGCAATTGGAGCAGCAGCTAAAAGAAATTAAGCGATTGCAGCACTACACGGAAAAATTACTGACAACGATGGGCGATGGCCTTTTATCTTTAGATATGACTGGTAAAGTGGCCACCATAAACCCTGCTGCTTGTGCAATGTTAAAAATTTATGGCAGCGAACTCGAACAGGGCTGTTCAGTTTTAACAGCATTGAAAGAAGGTTCGGATCTTTATGTATATATACAGGATATGCTTGAAAGCCCTTATGGTAAAAGCCAGCAGGAGATCCATCTTCACAGCGGAGAAGAAACTAAGGTTATTCTTGTAGGATCAAGTCTCCTCGAGGATGAAGAGGGGCATCTTCATGAGATCATTTTGAATCTTCATGATATTACCGAATTGAAAAAACTGGAGGCTCGTATACGGCAGGCTGAACGCCTGGCGGCTCTGGGGACTTTAGCTGCCGGTATGTCCCATGAAATCAGAAATCCACTTTCTACGATAAAAACCTTTGTACAATTATTGCCTAAAAAAATAGACAAGCCCGGTTTTCTCGAAAAGTTTCAAAGGTCTGTACCGCGAGAAATCAACCGGATCAATCAGCTGGTTGAAGATCTTCTGGACCTGGCAAGAACCCCAAAATATCGCTTTGCTTCAATCGATATTAAATCCCTTCTGAAACAAACTATCGAGTTTGTTGAAGAGGAGTTGCAGATTAACCAAATCGAATGTTTATGCGAACTCTCAAATGATCTTCCTCTGGTCAGAGCAGATGTGAATCAGCTTACTAAAGCCTTTCACAATCTTATACTAAATGCTGCCCAGGCTATGGAGACAGGAGGCCGGTTGACTATTGAGGCTTTTTCTGAAAAAGGGGATACCCACTGGCGACAAATGTCGACAAGCCGCAACGGCTGGGTGACTGTAATTTTTCAGGATACCGGACCGGGTATACCGTCGGAGGCTATTAAAAATATCTTCAACCCATTCTTTACCACCAAAGACAAGGGTTGCGGATTGGGGTTGGCTATTACGCATAAGGTGATTACAGAGCATGGAGGATTCATTGAACTAACAAGTCGTTTGGAGCAGGGAACGCGTTTTATCATTGGTTTACCCGCCATATAGTGCTTGACCGAAAACTCTGATTTTCGGTCAAAAACTCGAAATTCGAATTTCGAAATCCGAAAAAATGACAGAAATCAAAAATGTTCCAATGACAAAAACGTTAAATTTCCAATGGATTCGTTTTAATCATTTTGATATTAGAATTTTGAATTTGTTTCGAGTTTCGGTATTCGGATTTCGGATTTAAGAGCCTTCCAAGCCCTTCTAATTTCGCCAAATTAAAAGCTACTTTGACGCCACTGTGCCTTCCTAAAGATAGCACCCAGCTCGTTACTTCTTTGAGATTTAATTCCTTCATTTTATTGATAAGTGTATTCCTATGGATTTTTAAACGGTGAGCGACTTCAGTCTGATTCCAATTACATTTTTGCAAAAATAATAATATATAACGGCGCTCAAATGCCCGACGTGCTTTAATCAACCCTTTGTCACCGCTAATACCTCTTTTTGTTTCTCCCATCAATTCTTCATGGAACAGAAGATCAAAGTGCAAATCCTTTTCTTCAATCAACCGGCCGTCTGATCCCAATACCACCATTCGTTCAATGAGGTTTTCCAATTCACGAATATTTCCGGGCCATGGATAAGTTTCCAGCACGGTCATAACACCAGACGTTATTCCCTTTATCTTCTTGTTCAGTTGACGATTAAATTTATCTAAAAAATAGTTGGCCAGAAGTAAAGTATCTCCCTTTCGCCGTCGCAGCGGAGGGACTTCAATGGGAATCACGTTGAGCCGGAAATAAAGGTCATTTCGGAAGTGCCCTTCCTGCACCATATCATTCAAGTTGGTATTTGTGGCAGTAATTATTCGTACATCCACCTTGATGGTACGATTCCCTCCCACTTTTGTAAATTCACGCTCCTGCAAGAACCGCAATAGCTTGGCCTGTAATTCCATCTTCAGGGTAGAGATTTCATCTAAAAAAATGGTTCCCCCATTAGCATATTCGAATTTGCCGATACTCTGGTTTGAGGCTCCTGTAAAAGCGCCTTTTTCATGCCCAAACATCTCACTTTCAATCAAGTCAGGGGGGATGGCTGAACAATTGATCGCTACAAAAGGTTTTTTAGCACGTGGGCTTGTGGTATGAATGGCATTGGCAACCAATTCCTTTCCCGTTCCACTTTCACCTGTAATCAACACACTACTCGAAGTTCCTGCTACTTTTTCAATCATACTAAAAATGTCTTTCATACTTTTGGATTGGCTGATAATTTCAACCTGTTCGGTCTTGTATGCTACTTCGGAACGAAGATAGAGGACCTCCCGTTCCAGGGAGCGTTTTTGAATAGCCCTTTCAATGGTAGTTAAAATGGTTTCTTGATCAAAGAGTTTTGTAATGTAATCATATGCGCCTGTCTTTATGGAAGCTGTGGCTTCGCGGGCACGATCCGTAGCAGAAATTATTATGACATCAATGGTGTTATCATATGTCTTTATCCACTTTAGTACCTCTATTCCATTCATTTTGGGCATGACAAGGTCTAATAAAACTATATCAAACACCTCATTCTTAATCCTCGCCAGGGCACTGGGTCCATCCTCAACACATACTAAATAATAATTGTCCTCAAGAATTTCTTCCAGAGACTCCCTTGCGCCTTTATCATCATCCACTACTAAAATTCGTGTTTGTTTATGGAATTTTTCTTTCTTCATAATACCCCCGGAGTTATTGGAAATATCCTTGTGCATTATCATGTAATCAATTTTCTTTCAATACAACAAAATTAATAGCAGCAATTCTCAATGGGCTGTTTTAAATAGTCATTATAGCGGTTGTCATAAATATGTGCCGATTGACCAGCGTCTGAACTTCTGAGCTAATCGTGGGTTCATTTGAAGCGTTCTACGGCTCGCTGCGCTAAAATTAAA
>CAZQOH010000274.1:2704-3774 GCA_964594355.1 uncultured Desulfobacterales bacterium | reverse complement strand
CAGGAACGCCCAGAAAATAGAGCAATCCAAAGATGTTATCACTTGTAATCATGCCATTGCTGTGTTTTTTAAGGATTTCTTTTGGGCTGAAGGCAATTGCAAGTCCTGCATTTTCCAACATGAAACGATCATTTGCACCATCTCCAACTGCGACTACTTGATCGACGGAAATATCTTCGAGCTTTGCGATTTTCTTTAAAATTTCGCCTTTGCGTTCTGCATCAATTATATCGCCTTTGATTTCACCTGTTGTTATGCCGTTTTCAATTACCAGCTCATTTGCAAAAACATAATCAAGTTTAAGTCTCTCTTTTAAATAATCTGTGAAAAAGGAGAACCCTCCGGAGATTACCGCTATCTTATAACCCATAAAGTGAAGTGTTGAAATTAACTCCTCAGTCCCTGGAGTTAGACGGATGGTCTTGGAGAGCAGTTTGAGCTGCTCAACCGTCAGCCCCTTAAGAAGACGAACGCGTTCCTTGACTGCTTGCTTAAAATCAAGTTCTCCGTTCATTGCCCTGCTGGTCATTTCTCTTACATGCTCGCCGACACCGGCAACTTTGGCCAGCTCATCGATCACTTCCGCTTGAATAATTGTGCTGTCGCAGTCAAAAACCACAACTCTTTTAGGCTTTTGGAATATATCATCATTGCGCAAGGATACATCGAGTCCTGTTCTATCGGAAAAATTATATAGGATATTTCTAAACATAGAAATATTATCAAATTCAGATGTATCAACCGTAATTTCCATGGCTATATATTCTCCACGAGCGATCATTTTGATTGATTCTATGTTTACACTGTTTTCAGCAAATAGTCCAGAAAGCTCTGCAACAATTCCAGGCCGATCAATCCCCATTGCCGTTAATATCATTAAATGTTTGTCCGATATACGCCGGCCTTCGTCATAAGGCTCAACCCTCAAACCAAGGTCAAAATTCGAACTTATGGTGGAAAGTTTAGCCATCATCTCTTCGTAGTTGCTGGATGAGGTAGATAAATCGACAACCAGAAACATCATAAAATGTCCTCGAACGGAACGGGCTTCTATGTCTACAATATTTATT
>CAZQOH010000274.1:1431-2604 GCA_964594355.1 uncultured Desulfobacterales bacterium | reverse complement strand
CGATTAACCTCCTCCTTAACGGATTTATTGTCTATGAGACACTCCTTGATAAGCTCGGCTATGCGGACCATCTCATCCTCACCCATACCGAATCGCGTCATTTCCTGGACGCCAATTCTGATACCTTCCGGATGATCATGAGCACTGAGCGGTTCATGAGGCAGCATATTCATATTTAGAACGATGTCGTTGATCTCAAGCGTTCTGGAGGCTTTTTCACCTCCGCTAAGTTCTTTCACGTTGACGGCGACCTGATGACTTTCGGTGTATCCAAACTCCTTGGCCTGAACGTCGAATCCAAGCCGATCCATGGCAGTGGCTAACGTCTTGGCATTTTTTATGGTGTCCTCGGCGTATTGCTCGCCGTATTCCATAATCTCGTATGTGCAGATGCCCATTTGCGCAAGAGTATCAAGGTGGTGATTACTGGAGGAACCGGGAAAGGCGCCTCTGTCGATCTTTCGCCAATACTCCTCTTCCATATTACTTAAGATTAGGCCGCGTTGGCTGCCAAAAAAGGTTTTGTGGGTGCTGGCCGTCATCAGGAAAGCACCTTCCTTTAATGGATTTTGAAATTTTTTACCCGCAATAAGTCCCAAGACATGAGCCCCATCGTAGATAATTCGAACGTTGTTTTCCCGGCAGACGTCGGAAAGCTCGCTGACCGGTTCAGGAAAAAGATAGAGGCTTTTTCCAAGAACAATTATTTTTGGCTTAACATTCCTGATTAAATATATGGTTTTTTCTACGTCGAGATGATAACCGTCCTTTGTTATTGGGAGGTCGATGATGTTCCGTGTAAATTTTCCGAGTGATCCTTCTTTATGATGACTGATGTGGCCGCCTGCCGGAGTGGAGTTAACCATCACCACATCTCCCGGTCTGACGAAGCGGCTAAAAACTGCTTCATTGGCATTGGTACCGCTTATGGGTCTGACCTCGGAATGATCGCATTCGAAAAGGATCTTCAAGTTCGTCTTGAGTTGATTTTCAATTTCGTCAATATATGACGTTCCTCTGTAATACCTTTCTCCAGGATGTCCCTCTGCATATCGATGCGCAAAATCAGAACCGGCTTGAGATCTTGCCTTTTTACTCACGACGTTTTCGCTGGCGATAAGGTTAATGCATTGATCCCTCCATCGATTCTGTTTTTGAATCAGGTTCTCGATT
>CAZQOH010000274.1:0-1331 GCA_964594355.1 uncultured Desulfobacterales bacterium | reverse complement strand
CCGATTAAAATTGTAAAGCCTGCACCCATATCAAAATTATTCTAAATTAGTCAAGGGTCTCTAAAGAAATTTTATTTTTATTTCCTTTAATATAATCGACGATTAAATTGAGAGTTTTGGCTCGAATTGGTAGGGATTCGTTTATCAAATGGTGATCGTCGTTTATAATCAGAGAAATATCCGTGTTATTAAACTTCTTTTTGATAAACTTCAAGTTATATTTCCAATCAACCGTTATTGCGCAACCCATACTGTGCGCTACCAAGGAAAAGACCCTGGAAGATTTATTTCTCTTTTTACCTTGGTGTTTTAGCGAATCAATAGTTACATTTTTTCTTGACTAAATAAAAATGTAGCTGTAATGTAGCTTTAATATAAACTTTCAATGAGGAAACAACCATGCACAAACTACTTACAGATCAACCCGGTCAAAAGATGCTCCTTCTAGGTAATGAATCGATTGCCCGTGGAGGGATTGAGGCGGGTGTTGCCGTTACCACTACATATCCCGGAACACCGTCTTCGGAAATATCATTGGCGTTTTTTCAAATGTCGAAGGAGAGCGATCTATATTTTGAATACAGCACCAATGAAAAGGTTGCCCTTGAAGTGGCATCTGCTGCGGCTAACTCCGGAATTCGTAGCATGTGTATGATGAAACATGTGGGATTGAATGTGGCTGCAGATGCCTTGATGACCCTGGCTTATGTGGGGATAAAGGGTGGTCTGGTTATTATTTCGGCAGACGACCCCTTCATGTTTTCAAGCCAGAATGAACAGGATAACAGATATTATGGCAAGCTTTCAGGTCTTCCGATCCTTGAACCCTCTTCGGTTAGAGAAGTAAAAGACATGGTCGTATATGCATTCGATCTTTCTGAAAAGCTAAAGGAACCGGTTATTTTAAGAACCACAACACGAATCAACCATTCCACCGCTGTAATAACGTTGGGTGAGATAAAGAAACGTGTGACAAAGGGAGATTTCACAAAGGATCCTTTCAACCTGGTAACAGTACCTGCCGTTGCCAGAAAGCTTCATGTGAAGCTATTAGAAAACATTGAAAAGGCTGAAAAAATTTCCGAACAATCCGAGTATAATTTTATAAGGGGAAATGGAAACTTAGGCATCATATGCAATGGCGTTAGCTATAACTATGTGTCTGATACAATAAAAGATCTGAATATAGAAGATAAAGTAAAAGTCTTGCGTATCGGGTTTTCACACCCCATGCCTAAAGCGCTCATCATTGACTTTTTGAAAGGTTGTGAAAAGGTACTGGTTGTTGAGGAAGGCGAACCTTACATGGAAGAAGCGATAAAGGCATTTGC
>CAZQOH010000273.1:0-3793 GCA_964594355.1 uncultured Desulfobacterales bacterium | reverse complement strand
AATGTCCCCAAATTGATTAGCTCGGAAGCTCAGACGCTGCATACACTCTTTGAAACGGAACATTATTTTGAAAACTACTATAAAAGTTAAGAGTAGACTTTACCCCTTCTATGAAAAGGTGGTGATTAACATGTATCTTTATTGGAAGCTATTCTGGATTTTTCATAGCGCGGGAAATGGAATCTGAAGTAAAGGAGGTGGCAAACTGGATCGATTTGTTAATCTTTTTTGATACCGGCTGCCAGTAAATTCCGAGAATAAAGATGGGAATAAGCAGAATAAGTGCAACCAGTTTTTGAAATTTGAATATTTGCATGGGTTGTGGATCTTCTGCTTTTTCAAAATACATTACCCTAACAATTCCTGCATAATAGTAGAGAGAGATGACGGAATTTAAAACTCCGATCAATGCCAGAACGTAATACCAGGGCTGGGCTTTATTGATAACCGCTACAAACAGATAAAATTTTCCGACAAATCCAGCTAACGGCGGAATTCCGGTTAACGAAAAAAGAAAAATCGTAAATGCCACAGCGATAAAAGGCTCCCGCCTTCCTAATCCACGATATGTATCAATATCCTCCCGACCGGTCCTTTCCCTAACAGCGATAACGATAATGAAAGCACCCAGATTCATGAATAAATAGACAACGGAATAGAAATAGAATGCAAAAAGTCCTTCAACGGATAAAGCACTTAATCCCATCAGGATATAACCACAATGGGCAATACCGGAGTAAGCAAGGAGTCTTTTTATATTACGTTGTGATATGGCAGATAAGTTTCCAAGCGTCATCGAAGCAACAGCCATAATTCCTAAAATCGGAGCCCATGGAATATCCGTTAATAGTAAAAAAGTTTTAAGGTTCTCGACAAAGCCGACAAACAAAAAACGGCAGAAGACTGCTATTCCTGCAATTTTGGGTGCAACCGATAAAAATGCCGTAAAGGATGTGGGTGAACCTTCATATACGTCGGGGCACCACATATGAAAAGGAACCGCCGCCATTTTGTATCCAAATCCGGCAAAAGTGAAAACAGAAGCTGCAAGAACCGTTAATCGTATGGCTTGGGTTGAGGTTGGGAGACCTGTTTTAGAGGATGTTGAAAATAGTGCAATCAATCCTTCTTTTATGGCCGGAATCTCAAGCGTTCCGAATAAACCATAAAAATAGGACATACCAAACAGCATGATACCGGAAACAACACCGCCATAAATTACATATTTAAGCGCTGCTTCGGCTGACCGACGATCATTTTGCTTAAAACCGGTGAGTACGTAGGATGTGATAGAGACGAATTCAAGAGACAGATAAAGCATGAGAAGATTGGTGCTGGAGACAAGGAGAAACATTCCAAGAACTAGAGAGAGCAAAATTCCACAAAATTCTCCTATATTCTTTTCTACAATCTCGCTGGATTGAAATAAGGTTAGAACAACAAATCCTCCGCAGAGAAGAAAAATTATCTTAAAAAACCAGGAAAAAGGATCAATGGAATACTGATTTTGGAAAATCAAAATACTTTTGTTGTTTAATTGAATCAGCGCAATGGATGCAAAGATCAGCCCTGAAAGGGTAATCAGAATAAGTATGGCTGATCTTCCTTTATAGTTTTTCCACAAGCTTGTCAGTATGATCAAAAGGAGAAACCCTGCCATTATGAGCTCAGGTTTAAAAAATTTTATACTTTCAATTGGGGACATATTTGTTTATTCGTAACCGTTCAAGGGTTCAAGGTTCAGCGTTCAAAGGTTATCGGTTTGACGAAAATCTCTACATTTTCACCATGATATGGTCATAGTACATAAATCAAGACCTTAGGTTTAAATTTTAACGTGCGCGATTTTTTACTCCTAACGTCCATGAAATCCGAACTGAAACCCCGGATTTCGGATTGATATCCTTTATTCTCAGGCATTGGAGCAAGCTCAAGGCAGAAAACTAACCCGACTCGGCTGAGCTCGTCGCAGGCTGAACGGGGAACGCTGAACCTGTGAACTATTACCAAATAACCAATAACTTAGAGCGCATAGTTCTCATGCCTAAAATATTTTGGCTATTTTTCAAAGGCCAATCAAGGAATACCTCCAGTTGCTTTTATCATAGTAATCAAAGGATGCAGGGAGTCATTGATCAGGCGGAAAACAGGAACAGGATAAAATCCGAAAAGGATGACGATGGCTCCTAAGGGGTATAGGGTAAGCCGCTCCCTCCAGTTTATGTCCCACAGTTCCGCCCATTTTTCATTAAACTGTCCTAAAAATATCCTCTGAATTGCCCAGAGATGGTATGCTGCAGTAATAACTACAGCGGTTGCAGATATAATGGTAAGGGCAGTATAAACTTGAAAGGCACCCAGAAACACGAGAATTTCTCCAATAAATCCAGCCAATCCCGGCAGCCCGAGACTTGCCATAAAAGCCAATCCAACTATTCCGGTATATTCAGGCATCTTGGTTGCCAATCCACCGAATCCTTCGATTTCACGAATATGGGCTCTGTCATAGATGACACCGGCAATAAGGAACAACATAGGTGAAATTAACCCGTGTGCTACCATTTGGAACATAGCGCCGGAAATTCCCTGGGGAGTAAAGGCAGCGTATCCGAGTAATACAAATCCCATATGTGAGACAGATGAGTATGCAATCAGTTTTTTCAAGTCCGTCTGTGCCATGCAAACATATGCCGCGTAAACGATGTTGATCGTTCCGAATACGGCAATTGCAAAAGCCGCCCATTCTGTTGCCCCGGGAAATAGCTGAAAATTGAATCTTAGAATGCCGTATCCGCCGGTTTTAAGCAAGATACCTGCCAGAATAACAGATACAGGGGTGGGTGCTTCCACATGTGCGTCAGGCAGCCATGTGTGAAAAGGAAACATCGGTATTTTAATGGCAAATCCTATAAAAAGGGCTATCCAGACGACTTTAGCAAAAGGGAATCCCAGAATGGAGTTTGCACTTGCGAATAAACCGGATTGTCCCATATTTGCCAATGCAACCAAATTAAACGTATGATCGGCTAGTTTTCCATTTGCAAGAACAAAAGGCTCAGATGTATAATAAATGGCAATCATTGCTAAAAGCATCAGGACCGACCCGACTAGAGTGTACAAAAAGAATTTAATAGCCGCATACTCTTTTCTGGGTCCACCCCATATGCCGATTAAAAAATACATTGGCAACAGCATAATTTCCCAGAAGAAATAAAATAGAAAAAAGTCAAGGGAGCAAAATGTACCCAGCATACCGGTTTCAAGGATCAATATCAGAATCATGTAACCGGGAGTCATCACTTTTGAAAAATGATTCCTGTCTACCTTACCCCACCAGGGAAGAGATGCAATACACGCAATCAGGGTAATTAGGGCGGTTAAAACAACCATGGCAATATTAATACCGTCGATTCCGAGAAAATACTCTACGTTAAAACTCTCAATCCAGACAAAACGGTGCACAAGCTGGATGGTGTTTACGCCGGTTTCAAACGATGCCCATATTCTCAAAGATAGAAGAAATACGATGAACGTACTAATCAGGCTGATCAATCGACTCGCATTATCGACAAATTTCTTATCGAACCGAAATAGATAACGTATGCTGATTGCCGCTAATATACACACCGTACCAATTATGGGAACGAATACCATCCAACTTAGTATTGTAGAAGTAGTTTGATACTGTATCATTTGACTATTAATTCCTTTTTAATAAGCATTATACCGGTTGTCATGAATATGTTCCGATTGACCAGCGTCTGAACTTCCGAGCTAATCGTGGGTACAATTT
>CAZQOH010000272.1:0-3794 GCA_964594355.1 uncultured Desulfobacterales bacterium | reverse complement strand
GCATCATCACCTGAACGATTCTCAAGATTTGCTTTCACAATCAATCATTTTGAAATTTGTTTTTCCGATCAGAATAATAGGATTTTGTGATTCGTAAGAACTTAATTTTACAAAATGTATTGTTGATATATACAGTCTTATCGAGGAGCTTTGATAACCATTGTCACCGGTAAAAAGGCTAAGATCCCAAAACGGATAACGGCACATACTCTGCGACATATCGCCACACATCTATTAGAAAAAGGATATGATATTAGAACGATACAGGATCTTCCGGGCCACTCGGACCTCAGAACATCAATGATCTACACACAAAATATTGACTTTCTTATCGTTTTTTAATACTTTTTATAAAACTGTCTCAAATTCAAATAATCGGGGAAAAAACTTGTAACCGTATAATATATAATGTTAGCCATTGGGCATTGGAAAAGACATAAGCGATCAAAAGGATCTAAATTGACACAAAAAAAAGCCGGCGGAATTTTTTCACATTTCCATAGGCATTGAAAAACTCTCATTTGCCAAGTCCTTTTTTAGCTTTTTGTGCAACTGATCCTGGGCCGCTGGGACTCATTGATAAAATATCAGATCTATTGACTGAAAAGGTCTCTTTTGTTATCTCTTATAAATTGGAGGCTACTATTATGAAAGAAGAACAATTGCTCGAAAGAATCGTACTTAACCCAAAAGTCATGGTAGGTAAGCCTGTCATACGGGGAACTCGTTTAACTGTCGATTTTATTCTTAATCTCTTGGCTCACGGTGCTACAGAGAACGAAATTTTAAATGAATACAAAGGTCTCACCCTTGAAGACATACATGCTTGCTTCCTTTTCGCCACCAAGTCCCTCAAGAACACTGAATTTATGCCGTTAATGGCGGAGTATTCCTAATGCGATTCCTTGTGGATGAATGTACAGGTCCGTCTGTTGCAGAATGGCTACGTAATCAAAAACACGAAGTATTTTCGGTTTTTGAAGAGGCAAGAGGTATGAATGATGATGACATTATCCTGAAGGCACTTGAAGAAAATTGGATTTTGATCACAAATGATAAAGATTTTGGAGAAAAAGTATATCGGAATGGCCGACTCCACAGGGGTATCATATTGCTTCGCCTCGAAGATGAACGATCTCAATCAAAAATCCAGGTACTATCTCGTCTTCTCAAGACATACCCAGATCGACTGTCAAACACATTCGTCGTAATTACAGAAAAGCAGGTCCGTTTTGCCCGAAGGTAGATTAAAAGGTGAACAGCCGGATACATAGGTAACAGGAGACGTCCCAATCGGGTAGCCGGGGGTCTTTCACCCCCGGCTCCCACACCACCTAGCATGCGGGTCCGCACTAGGCGGTTCCCAAAGAACATCGAGCCGTAGCTGGATAAAGTATAACCTACAGATCTTTGAAAAGAAGGCGGCAACCGCAAGTTCATACCTGAGAGATAGCTTCCCTTATGACGCGTCCGAAGTTTCGCTCCCCCTATCGGGTTCAACGCGTTGCGGAGCACATATGGACTAATTCTCTACTTTGGGTTTGGCCCTTCAGCGGGGTGAGACTTCCCGGCTTCGCCGAGCTCGTTTCCAGTTACCACACCACCTTGTGGTAACGTCCTGCGCCTACTATGGCCTCTGCTGACTCCTGCCCGATCACCCTGCATGTTGCCATAAAGGGCGCTGCCAAAACAGCGACCGCACGTCGGACAGGTCTCCCCGGATAAGGACGTAATCTTTCACTACACAACCGCGGCATTTACCCTATCTCCTGAATCCAGGGCTTTGTTATGTTGTGCCAACTTACCCGGAGACTGGGCCTTATATGCTGTTTCTGTCCGTCGGCTCATGGATTTGCACTCCGGCTTCCTCCAGACCTTCCCTCACGGAAACGCCCTTGCCTTCGGCTAGTATTTATGTTAACAAATCATAGACTTATTAACAGGGTTCACATACAGGGGACTTTCACCCCATAAGATCACGCCCATGCCGGGCGTACACCAATCAGTGCACCAGACCGGAAAAGCGTGCCGTTTTTTACATTTCTGTAATTTTGTGTAAAACATCTCATTTCTCGACTTTGTCATAGCTTTTCCAACTGGTGACTTCAGCCGTTATCTGTTTAGGAAAATTGTTATGCCCAGAAATGCAGAACAAAACTTTATCAATCTGTGCGATCAAGCCGGCATCTCATGGAAACAAATTCCAATTTCTGAGGAAGTTGGGATGAAGACACCTGACTTCGAAATTGACGTTTCAGGATATAGTATAGTTGTGGAAGTGAAACAATTCGATCCTAATTGTGAAGAGCAGCAAGCACTCGACAATTTTTTAAAAAAACGTTTCGCTTCTTTTCCTAATACGAAATCAGGAGCACGTGTAAGAAAAGCGGTCGACAAAGCTGCCCCTCAGCTTAAAACGCTGAGCAAAGGAAAGACCCCCACAATGATTGTGCTCCAGAGCAATGTTCAGGGAATTCATGCTGATCCTTATGATATAATGACTGCCATGCAAGGGTTTGATACTGTAACTGTCGCTACTACAAAGGCACCAAATTTCAATCCCTCATTTGGTTCTCCAAGAAGTGGGCCAGATAAGCGTATGACGACTAACCACAATACAACGATTAGTGCAGTTGCTGTTATTCGAAAAAATCAGAAAGGAGGATATATTCTTGACGTTTACCATAATAAATATGCCACAAACCCTATAGCAACAGACCGGTTTCGACTGCCAGGCATTTATCACTGGATGATTCCGCAAGACTCTACAAGTAGCCTTGTAAATTGGGAAAGCATATAACTATTCAGCGCACTATATAGGAAGGGTCGATGGCTTTTCTTCTGTGGCCATTTTTCGATCCACTTTATTGTTTTTCTATTATGTAGGATATTTATCCTCCATATTGGTGACTCCACTGATTATCTATATAAAAGCTTGAAATGATAAATATGACCGTTTCACACATCGTTCAGAATCTATAGTAAGAAATGTTAAATCATATGAGTTTTTTATCTTGGATATTTGGGAAAGGTCTGGCGGGGGCTATATCCTCCGACCTGTTGAAAAAATATTTAGGAATTAAATCACAACACGCAAATGAGGAAGATGAAAAAATTCTTGAGCTCGTTTGGAACTTCTGGTTGGCTTTGAATGCCGACAAAATTCAGGCGGGGAGCGATGATCATAAAATTGTAAGATTAAGTATTATTAAAGAAAAAAATGACAAAAAATCGGAATTTGATTCATTAACTGCATTGAAAAGTTTATTCGATTTATACCAAGACATACTTTATATAGAAACAGAGATTACAACTTCAGATGGAAAGTTGTGGGAAAATTCAATGAAAGTATTTATTAAAGAGTCAAAAAAATATGGTCTTGATTTGAGTAAAGAATACGAATCGCTTAAGACTATAGTAAATAGAGTTTTATAATCAGTTATTTTAATCGGGTAGCCGGGGGTTTTTCTCCCCCAGCTCCCACACCACATAGCAAGCGGGTCCGCACTATGCGGTTCACAAAGCCTATCGGGCCTTGGCCGGATAATGAATGTTAACCCACTGTTTTTTAATAGATATTAACCCTTGATCCTTCAACCACTGATTCGTCATGCCGGTTTGTGTGGCAAGAGTCCTGGAAAGCCGCCACGGGCCTTTCCGGCTCATTCCCGCAGAGATTGCGGTGTTAAGCGATGTGCCGAGCCTTTTAAGGTTACGAACCTTTGTCCGGCAATAGCGCCATCGCTTCCAGTAGCACATGCGCAGGCGTCTTCGCAGCCAGGAAAATGGGGTCA
>CAZQOH010000271.1:0-3799 GCA_964594355.1 uncultured Desulfobacterales bacterium | reverse complement strand
GTCCATTGGCAATATCACCACCGGCAAAAATACCCGACATATCTGTTTCCTGTGTATTCTTATCAATTGCTATCAAACCATTATTTACCTGCAAAGAATTTTTATCATCAAGAAAACAAAAATCTTTACAAAAAGCAGTCTCACTTGTCTGGCCAATGGCTAAAATAACTTGATCAGCCTCGACGGTTTTAGTCGTATCATCAAAGAGTGGACAAAAATTGCCTTTATCGTCAAAAACCGATGTACAACGAACGAGGTCGAGACCTGAAACCTTTCCATTATCATCTAATATTGTTTTTGGTCCCCAAGAATAAAGTAATTCGACACCCTCTTCCAAGGCCATTTCAATTTCCCAGGGATTGGCAGGCATTTCTTCTCTACTTTCCAGACACGCCATGGTTACTTTATTGGCTCCCAGCCTTAAGGCTGTGAGTGCAACATCAACCGCAACGTTGCCTCCGCCAATAACTACGATTTTATCTTTAAGGGCTAATTCTTTTCCCTCACTCACTTCCACTAGAAAGCCGACCCCCCATAGGACATCATCCAAATCGATCCCTTCCAGGGGTAATCTCTTGCTTAATTGAGCTCCGATGGCAATGAAAACGGCTTTATATCCATCCTTCTTTATCTGGTCTATATCTAAATCATTACCCAATTTTTTTCCTGTTTCCATCTCTATACCGATACTTAGAACCTGATTAATCTCTTTATCAAGAACATCCTCCGGTAATCTGTAATAAGGGATTCCATAACGCATCATCCCTCCTGCTTTGGATCTTGCTTCAAAAATAGTTACATGATGTCCCTTCTTTCTAAGATAAAAGGCGGCGGTCAAACCCGCAGGCCCGGATCCGATCACTGCCACCTTATGACCTGTGTCTTTTTCAACGTGTAAAATCTTCTCTGACAAGCCGTCTGCTTTATCAGCAGCATACCGTTTCGCGGCACAGATGGATATAGGCTCATTGATCTCTCCTCTTTTACAAGCAGTTTCGCATGGATGTGTACATACCCTTCCCAGTATTCCGGGAAAAGGAGCCTTCTCCATAATTAATTCATATGCCTCATCATTCTTACCCTGGGCAATTAGTCTTAAATATCCGGGTATATCTATACCTGCCGGACAGGCTTGAACACATTTTGGAATATCCGGAATAAGTTCTTGGGGTACAATTGCGCGAAGGGTTCTAGTGATATCAAGGATCTTAATTCCATTGGGGCAAGCATCCTCACACCTAGCGCATGTGGCGCAGAACCACGGCATGGGAGATCTCGCTATTTCATCAACTAAATCGAGTTCTATATGTCGAATGAGACGTCTAATATTAAAATCGTTAATATCGGTTAAAGGACATGCAGAACTGCAACGTCCGCACTGTTCACAGTGTCTGAACATTTCCACATCATTTAATTTTTCAACCACTTGCAAATTATTGCTCATGTGTATTTAATGCCTCAAATGAAATGTCTATTTTGTAGCAGTTCACCATACAAAAAATGTTTGACAGGATAACAGGATACACAAGATATTATTCCATTTACTGACAAACAGAATTCTTATAAATAATTTTTTAAATCAAGTTAATCCTGTCTAAAAAAATAGCTGAACTATTATCCTACTTTTAATTGTTTTACCATTTCTCTCATTGTGTTTGCAAACTTTGGCCCGTCTGCTGCAGAGCACCAAACATTCCAAAGTTTATCCGGATCATACCCTTTTTTCGCAAATTTCCTTTTAGCACGCTTCACTCGGGTTTCTGCAGCGTAATTGCCTGATATGTAATGACATGTAGGAAACTCACATCCTGCTACCAACACCCCGGCAGCACCCAATTCAAAGGCACGCAGCATCATTTTCATGGAGACCCGAGCCGAACACATCACTCTGATAAGTCTTGCGTTTGGAGGATACTGGAGCCTACTGACACCCGCCATGTCAACTCCACCCAGTGCACACCAATGACAAACAAAACCGATAATTTTCTTCTCAGGATTCTCTGCTAAGGCCGTCTCCACCTGAGCAATGATCTGTTCATCCGTATAATGGACAATGGAAATACATTCCTTGGGACAATCTGCTGAACATAAACCACAACCTTTACAAAGGGCTTTAATCACTTCAGGTTGCTTGTCATCGTCGATCTGAATAGCGTTAAAGGGACATCTTTTAGAGCAAAGATCGCATTGATTACAATCCTCCAGATCAATGTCGGCAACGATTCCCTCTGCTTCAATATAGCCGTTTTTCATAGGGATAGAGGCTCTCATGGCCGCTCCCATTCCCTCTTCACAGCTCTCTTTGAAACTTATGGGCGTCTTTGCACATCCACAAAGCGCAATACCGTCAGCAGGAAATTCCAAGGGGCCGAGTTTTACATGTGATTCCTGGAAAAACCCTTCTGAATTAGTTGAAACTTTAAGATGGCCTTTAATTTCATCAACCCCTTCATTGCCGGAAAAACCCGTTGTAAGTACAAGCAGATCAGTTGACATTTCAAACTCTTTTCCAAGAAGGATATCATATACTTTTAACTTTAAATTGCCGTTTTCTATTTTGACCTCAGGATATTGATCATCCGGGAATCTTAGGAATTTAACACCAAGTCTTTTGGCTTCTTCCAGTGCTTCGCCCTCCTCCTTTATCATGGAAAGATCTCTATACAGGATATGAATACGGATATCTTTATTAAGTTTTTTAAGTGTTATGGCGTTTTTCACAGAGTTATGGCACCCGACATGGCAACATCCACGAGATCCATTTTTAGAATTGACACAGTTGATAAAGACGATATCCTCTATTGGTAATTTAGTATTTGGTATTTGAAGCTCCACATTCTCGTTTTCACTTTGGGTATTCCACATCCCAATAAGTTTTTCGAGTTGTAATTGGGTAATTATACGTTGATCATTCCCGTACTCGAACTGACCCTCAGGTTCGATTTCTTTCATTCCGGTAGCTACAATAATAGTGGAAATATCCAGTTTTTGGCTTTTCCCATTCGTTTTCAGTGTAACGGTGTAATTTCCAATGTAGCCGTCTACTTTCTCTATTTGTGCATTTGTATATACCTTAATATTCGGATGTTTTTCTATTTCATCAATTTTTTTCTTTAGGATCTTTGCGGCATGAATTTTGTGATGATCATAAGAAATGAAATAAATATGGTTTAGCAGTCCTCCCAGTTTTGGTTCTCTCTCAATGATATAAGCATTAAATCCCTGATGGGCGATATGAAGGGCTGCGTTCATACCTGCCGTTCCGCCACCTATCACCATGCAATCCGTTTTAACGGGAAGTTGAATTTCTTGACCTTCTTCAAGGAGTACGGCCTTAACCACACCCATCTTGATGAGGTCCTTGGCTTTTTCAGTCGCAATTTCAGGTTCTTTCATATGAACCCAGGAAACCTGTTCCCTGATACTTACGAATTCGAGCAAATACGGATTTACACCTGCCTCCTTTGTAGCTCTTTTAAAAAGAGGTTCATGAGTTCTTGGGGTGCAAGATGCAATGACCACGCGATTTACATCATTTTCTTTTATCAGATCCTGCAACTTAGTTATGTAATCAACCGAACACGACCATTTCCCTTCATCTGCAACCACCACATGGTCAAGAGTCTTTGCATACCTAACCACCTCCGGAACATTAACCACACCGGCAATATTTGTTCCACAATCACAAACAAACACACCCACTCTGACATCTTTGCTCATTAGATAATCCCAGTTACAATTGCAGATTTTAGATTTCTGATTAACTATTTAACCATTTGACGAGGTCTGATATTAAATC
>CAZQOH010000270.1:0-3803 GCA_964594355.1 uncultured Desulfobacterales bacterium | reverse complement strand
TTGCAAGCGCACTATCTAGCCTGCTGAACCTCTGGCGGTGGATCAGGGTGCTACGGCGGTAGAGTAAGCTTTTTATCCATTTTCTAGTCCAAGGAGTGATGGCAGTTGTTAATAAAGATGGTTTATGCAGAGCGTGCAAAGGATCTTTAAAAAATTAAGTCAGACATATCGAAGGTTATGAGGCCGGCTGATATCCTGAAGGTTTGAAGAGATATCTTAAACGATCAGTTTCTACATGGAGTTTTGTTTACGAGTATGAATTGTTAGAAACCTGGGGGCGTACCGCTTAGCAATAAAAAGCTGTAAACTGCAAAACTAAACTGCGTCCCTCTTATTATTATATTCTATTTGACAGCCGCTACGATTTATAGTGGAATGCCGTTCTCGATATGTAAAAAAGCTTATACTATGAAGCAGGAGGAAAATTTACTATGAGTCTCAAAAGAAAGGGATTTTTAGAAGGTCATAAGAAAGTCGCCGGTGATAAACTTGTAACCCGTATGTCTTCTCTCAAAGAGAAAGGTTTGGACGCCGTCGCGATTAAACGCGACAGCTTTATCAAAAAAATGAGGGCCGACATCCGCAAAGCAAATTACCGCCTGGCCTGTATTACCGCCCAGGAGAAGTTAAACGCTGATAAAGTCCAAACCAAAACAGAAAAACTGGCTGCCAAAAAGAACACCCCTGATAAGCCGTCGGCAAAGATCGCCAAGGGTGCTCCCGCAAAGAAGGAAAAGAAAGAAAAAAAGAAAGCGCCACCTCCTGCTTCGGATGAGCAAGAGTAGGAATCGGCTGTTCATCCGAATTTTTATTGATCCCTGTCAATTGATCGTAACATCCGGCTATCATGGTTGACCGGAAGCGTACATTTAAAAATTGCAGAATGCTGATTCCATTCCCCTCTTTTTGTTTTCAGTTCTATCCACAAAACCTAAGATGTCAGACATATCTAAGGTTTTTGAGGTGGATGATATTTTTTCCTTTTGGATGGCTATCTCAGAAATCATCAGGGTGAAAACACCATTCACTCCACCCCGACTATTTCCAGCTATACATACAGACGTAAAAAATCAGCTCAATCACCACACCACTAGGGAAAAAGCTGTTTTAATTATCGATATGTAAAAAGGGTATCTACACGTAGATATTTTGGGGTAAACCCAAGAGGTATGTTGGAATTAGAATGTGAGCTTTTCCATGGCTTCTTTCAATACCATGGTAGCTTTACAGTCGTCTTGGTTATAGGTAAGCAGGCGTTTTAAGATTTTCTCGTCGCCAGTTTCCAAAAATTCATTAAACCACTGAATTGATAATGCTCCGGACGGAGTTTCATCCTGCCAGTTAAAGCCTAAATACTGGGCCAAGTCTTTTAAGGAATAACTATATACTGGCCAGTCAGTATGCTTATTTACGATAGCAAAAAGATCAATGACGTTTGGATGGCTGAAAAAGGCTTCCAGTTCTTCTTCGCTTATTACGTCTGGATATGTTTTCTGCATTCTTTTATAAGTGGTTTTTTCGTGGTGAGAATAATAATATACGGCAAAATCATCTTTTGGTAGTGTACGGATATATTGCCAGAACTCCTGCCAAGCCTGTTTTTCAGCTTCGCTTGTTAATTCAACAGCGGTAAAGTTTTTGTATTCCTCGCTTTCCGGTGTTTTAATATAGAGCCCGTGCATATAAACAAACTGTTGAGTGGGATCATCCTCGATATCAAAATACAACTCATAGGCCACTTGGGGAAATTCAAGGTTGGCATAAGCAACTGGTTTTTTCGTTTTAACTAGGATTTCAGCCCGTTTTATAATTTTATCTAAGGTTTTACCGCCAACGCCTTTGAGGAAACCTTTGTTTCCCTTCTTTCGCTTTAATATTTCTTTAGTATTAATATCTATGATGTCAGTGGTCGTAATAATCCCTAAATCTTCGTTGATTACACCTCTTTTGTTTCTATCCAGATAATAAATTCGTGTTAAATCATCCTCTTGTTCAATCCAGTCTTTACAGCTTAAATACCAAGGGCATAGTTTACAAACTCCGGCCAGAGCTGGCCTGTTTTGAGTTTCATTATTAATAAGAAGCCAGACGCTGTTTTTAACCTGTTCGTAGAATTGCCATAACGAGCGCTGGTCTCTCTTTCCGATGGGTGAATTTAGGTCATAATCAAATTCATTAGTGTGAATATCAATTACTTTACCCAGACAGTTATTGGCAAAGCCCAGCTTGCATAAAAGTTCTACATATAAGGCCAGTTGAACTGCATAATGTTTTTTGGGTTTTCCAGTTTCATCTTCTTTCTCACTTATTCCCTCGTATCCCATGCCAGATTTAATTTCTATTGGTACGTATTGACCATCCGACAGGAGCCTCAAGAGATCCGGGACACCAAGTATATTTTCGTGAAATAAAACTCCTTGATAAATCAAGGGAGCTTTTTCTTGCATGGCTTTAATGGTTTCTCTGAACCGATTTTCATATGTGCCTGGCTGTAAATCCAAGAAGTCGCCTAATTTAGAGACAACTTTTTCTTCATGAGCAACGCCCCGATCCCACAGGAGCTGGATAAAAGGATTGGTCTCTTTTATTTTCTCGTCTTGCGGTCCATAAACATCCCGCCAGACACGATGCGGGCATTGTGTGTAATCATAAAGTTTGGCGGCAGTTATGTGTTGGAGCATGGTGTGGTCCTTATATCTGGATATTACATAATTCGCTTACTTTTCCAAAGACTCCTCTTTCTCTTTCCACAAATTGTGGCACTCACTCTTTGGTCTATCTAGGAATTCGATAAATTCAATGTCTTTCTCAAAAATCAGTATTCCTGGCCCTTCGAACTCAACAACCTTGGTGCATCCGTGCCCTGTAATTTCTGTGCAGGCCGGTGAGAGAAATATTTCTGAGGTTTTGCCTCTCATTGAGAAGAATTCAGGGTAACCATGGAAGACCTTACCGCTCTTCAAACGAGCCTTGACCCAAGCTTCTGTAGTCTTCATTGACTTAGGTCGTCCTTCCTCGAGTTTGCCCTTTCTATTCAAGGCTAGTAAAAATGTCAGAGGCCGTTGATGACTTCTTTTGGTTATCATTTTTGTTCCTGGAATACCCCTAAGCAATTTAATCAGAGTGTCGTTTTCATAGGCGACGCCAATGATTATCCCGGTAAGAATTGCAATAACTAATACAATTAGAATGAATAGACGAGGATGCTTGGAAACAGACAAGAGGGATGAAATTTCTGAATTCTGTTTTTTTTTAAATAATTTCCCAAATTTGTAAATAGGGGTGTATATAACATATGCAAGGGCTAAATTGACAAAAGTCAGCACCAAGCTATAGCAAACTAGTTTGAATTCACCAACATCTCCAATACCGGAAAGGTACTCTGCCAACCCCAGTGATAAAAAGCCAGGTAGTATTAAGACCCAAACGAACTTTTTTTCGAAATCCTCTAACATTGAAGTGCTTCCTCTTTTACTCTTTGATTAACTATTTGGGACAACATTCAACTTTGCATGACCCATCACTACATTTGCATTTTGGATGGTAGCAAGGGTCACCGCCTCCACCAGTTTCTTCCGTTCTAATCGTTACAATCTCTCCTCCTGAGTACTTCCATATCTCAATCGGAGTAACAACATCGCCATTTTTGTCAAAATCGACTGATCCGGCCGCGCCTTCATAATTGATTTTCCTGCCCTGTTTAATTAAAGCAAAGGCTTTTTTGAATTCACCCGGATATATAGTCACTCCTGGAGGATTAGCAACAGCCCTCATATTATCTCTGATATTCCTGGAGTTTAATG
>CAZQOH010000269.1:0-3821 GCA_964594355.1 uncultured Desulfobacterales bacterium | reverse complement strand
TAAAGAAGTCTGTCAATTTGCTTAATGCATTAATCAAGATGTGACCCCAAATTCTCACAGGATTTGTTGGGGCATACACGGATTAAAACGACCCAAAGATATTGCCGAATATCGAATCTTAAAGTTCAACGCGATTACTACAAAGCGATTGAAATGGTGACGCAGCGTCACGCTTTATAAATAGGATCTTGACAAACAAGAAAGGAAAGTGTAAGATAAACTATTAAATTAGAAAGAAAAAATGGGATTTATTACGTACAGCTGTCAATATTCCACATTAAATAGAAAAAGGGCAGGAAATCAATAGCGCCGTGAAACTACTATATATAGTGGTTGGAAAATCTAAGAAAAACTCAAGATGTCTTGCCTTATGTTGTGAGTTAGCTTAACCTGTTGAAAATATATAGAAATTAGCTTTACGCCAAGGAAATTTGAATTTAGTTAAAATACAGTTGGTTATAAAGGAATTTACAATTTTATAAATAAACTGTCAACATAACAATTTGTGTTAAGGCATACCCCTTCTTATCTGGTCTATGGCTGTAATAGCCCTTTAAAGGCTATCCAGCCATTCCAGGATTTCTTTTTTATTTTCCCAGTCAATTAGCTCTTCTATTTTAGGATCATGAGTGAGAAGAACCCGAGTATATTCTATGAATTTTTTCTGCACAGCTCGTTTGCGTCTCAAATCAATTTTAAGATAGATCATGGTAGATTCAGTATTTTCATGTCCCAAACGATTTTTAATGTCTGATATGGAGTCACCGCAAGAGAGCATACTTACAGCGCATGAGTGCCGGAAGCTATGTGCAGGGTTGATATCCTTTAGGCGTTTAGGACTCAAGGCCTTGGCAAGATATATTTTACAGATGCGATAAATACCGTGCCGGGTAAGTTCTTTTCCGCGTTGATTGATAAACAGGCGGGGCCGGTATAATGGTTTTGGAGTTGGACGGTATTTGGCCATATAGAGTTTAATAAGATCTGTAGTTTTCGAAAAAAGCTCTATTTGGCGATAGTGATTGCCCTTGCCAAGGATAACCAGCGTTTTATTTTCAGGATCAAAGTAATCGAGGTTAAGTGTTGCTATCTCACTTGCCCTGGCCCCTGAGTCATATAGCAGGTGCAAAATAGCATAATCACGTAATCCCTGGCTTTTCTTAAGATCGACGGCATCAAAAACCTTAATCATTTCGTCCGGGTAAAGAAAACCGATCAACTTTTTTTGTGCATGTTTCTGGGGAATATTCAATATACTATCAGCAATTTTCCGGTTTTCCGGATACATAAACCGGATCATTTTTGCAAAAGATTTTATAGCCGCCAGGCGCTGATTCCTCGTTCTGGCGACATTGGACCGCTGTGATTCAAGATGATCCAGAAAGGTCAGGATTAAATCCGGGGTAAGATGTTCCATTCTAAGGGATTCTATTTTAATGGAAAGATGCTTAGCTGCAAAAGATAAAAAGAGCGTAAAGGCATCCCGATACGCCTTGACAGTTTGTTTGCTGCTGCCTTTTATGAAAGGCAGGTACCGGTCAAAAAATTGATAAATACAAGTTGAAAGTTTCATATATCCTCTTTTTGTGAGATGACAAAGTCAGTCAATCTCTGGCGCTGACTGGCATCTATGAACTTAAGGTATTTGGTTGTATGTTTATATTCACTATGGCCCATGTAAAAGGCCAATACAGGCAGTGCATTCTGGGGGGATGTTCCCCGCGTCTTCACGCTCTTTAATGTATTTACGGCAAATGAGTGCCTTAAGCTGTGGGGAGTGGGGTGTGCAAAGATTGTATCGGCTATGACTCGTCTGGGCTTATCAAGGCCGATATCTTTGACTGCCTTATGAAAGACAAATCGAACTCTATTAGCGCTTAACTTGTTTTGTTTAATGCCTGCTAAAAGGTATGGATTTTGATTCTCACCAAGCAAGATGTTTCGAGCAGCCAGATAGTTATCGATTTGGTTTGCCACCGTTATAGGGATCGGGATCAGGCGATCTTTTTTAAACTTGGTTTTTTCAATATAAAGCGTTTTCTCCTCTGAGCGGTAATGTCTTTGCAACAGGCGCAGTGTTTCTGATATTCTCATTCCGCATCGGGCCATCAGGACAATGGCAAGATATACACCAAAATCGGTTAAAAAATATCTTTGGATTTGACGTATCTTTTTTAAAATTACGTTCAACAATAGATCGATTTCTTCTGGTGAAAAAATAAAGGGGATAAAAGCATGTTTTTTCAGCCGGGGAATATCTGTCAGAGGATTTTCCTTGTAAAAACCCTTGCGTACCAGGAATTTGAAGAAGGCACTAACGGCGTAAAGAACTCTATTTACTGATTTAGGTTCCATTTTAAGATCTGCTCTTAGCTCGAGAAAAAATGATGGCTGTAATAAATCCGGCTCTGCCTTTTTCTTTTTTATGTAACGGTCAAACGTTTTAAGGAGGGACAATAAAGTCTTTGTCGCATAGCCCAAGTTTTGACGATAGGCGATAAACTCTTTAAGCTGTGGAGCAAGAAAGCTTTCAAAGTTCTTCATCAAAGAGTACCTTTCGCATGAGTTTAATGTGGATATGAAGATATTTTCGGGTGGCCTCGATACTGTCGTGACCAAGCATTTCTTTAATCTCATAAATCGACACACCTGCCTCCAAAAGGTTTTGCGCATATGTATGCCGTAGCCAGTAGGCAGTCGAAGAAGGGTTGACCGTTTTCATACATTTACTGATGTATTGGCCGACTACACCCTGACAAAGCGGCCCATGGGGAACCTGTAGGCTTAAAAACAATGTTCTGTGTTTACTTTCAGGCCTTACACCGATCAGGTAGGCAGCGATGGCTTTGATGGTTATATCAGGCAGGGGCAGTTTGATGGGATTATCATTTTTTCGGACTTTGAGTGTAAGCTCTGCCCTTTTAAAGGAGATATCATCCAGGCCGATCCGGCTTATCTCCTTTGGCCTGAGTCCTAAAGTGTAAGCAAGATGAACCATGGCACATGTGCGAATATCCATGGAAGAAGAAAGCTTTAAGCTGTCAAAAACTTCTTTAACTTCCTGCGGTCGCAGGAACTTAGGTGGTTTGGCCCTGGCAAACATAGGCGCACCGACTACAAGGGATGCAAGATCCCTGGATAATATCTTACGTTCCAGATATAGATATTTTAAAAAGCCTCGAAGATAAGATCGATAAACACGACATGTTTGCGAAGAGAAACGGTCATTAAACTCTGCTAAAAAAGCATCGATGTGTTCAATTTTTATTGCACAGAGTTTCATGTCCGATCTTTTAAGATAGGTATTAAAAGAGACAAGTACCCTTCTAATTTGTTTGATTTTACGACGAGAAGCTTGCCGACTCTTTTTATAGTAAATAAGATATTGTTCATATATGCCCGGCAGCAGCTGACATTGCTTTTGAATTGGTTGACTGATTATTTTATGCTCAAAAAGATACCGGGAAAGTCCTGTTATTGCATGAACATGTTTTATTCCTCTTACTTTTTGAAAAAGCTCTAGCGTATCTAAAGTAAAAATCTCATCCCAATTAAATCGCCTGCATCTTACAAAACTTAAAAATTTATTGAGCATCTGTTTGTAACTTTCGCAGGTGCTGTTCGCATAACCCATGGATGTCATCCATTGCAGATAATCATCGATTGCCTGCTCTAACATCTTTATTGTTAATTTGATTTGTTGAAGCCTCTTTTCTATCCATTGGATCGTCTCAATTGTTTGTTTATCAGCCATATTAAACCCTTTTTAACGATTGGCTGATAATTTTTGCTATGGCTTCAGGGGTTGATTCATCTTTAAG
>CAZQOH010000268.1:0-3829 GCA_964594355.1 uncultured Desulfobacterales bacterium | reverse complement strand
AGAAGTGATAGTATCTGCGAAAAAGGAAAAAGATAACTTAATATTGGAAATCGCAGACCAAGGTAGAGGAATGAACATAGAAGATGTAAACAAATCTCAACTACCTTTTTTCAAGGTTCTTGGTGTAAAGGGTTCAGCCCGGTTTGGTCTTGGAGCATATATTGCAAATGAGTCAGCGAAGCACTGTGAGGGGGGCATTGATATTGAAAGCAAGGAAGGCGTTGGCACAACAGCATCAATCTTATTGAAAACGAGTGATCAGGTCTTCTAAAGAAAAAGCAAAGGGTAGGGAGAATTTTGCATAAAAACAGTCTTGATTAGGGCGCCGGATTGTTCAAAATGTTTGAATCTTATCTTTCAACAGCCCTGTAATGTTTCCCAACAACTTCTTCTCGGAGGTGTATGACTTCATCAGAAATTTAGTTACACCCGTTCGCAGGGCTTCTTTATCCTCAAGGGAAAGATCCTTTGCCGTTAAGATGATAATCGGGATATCACGGGTCCACCTGCTTTCCTTTAGTGAGTTTACCACCTCAAAACCATCAATATCAGGCATCATGACATCGAGGATAATAAGATCCGGTCTGGATATTTTTATCTTTTCGATCGCCTCTTTTCCCCCGTGGGCTGTCTCTGTTTTAAGGCCTTCAGTTTCAATGGTTTTTTTCAAAACCTTTACCAGATCAACATCGTCGTCAACAATCAGGATCGTTGCCTCATTACCCGTTTTTTCACCCGCGGCTTTCTTTATACTTTGTATCAGTCTCTTTTCATCAATCGGTTTGGTGATCCAGTCTGAAAAGGTAAAGCTAAGCCCCATGCCTTTTTCATCCTTCTGCACCGTGACAAATACTATGGGAATGTCCCTGGTCTCAGGCGTACTTTTTAATATCCTGGCTGTTTCAAACCCATCCATCTCCGGCATCAATATATCAAGCGCGATAACATCCGGTTTGTCCCTTTTAGCCATTTCTATGGCCTCTTGCCCACTGTAGGCCTCAACACATCTAAATCCTTCTTTTTCCAGATAGATCCTTATAAGGTGAGTAATATCCGCTTCATCATCGCATATAAGGACGGTTTTGCTTATACCACGGGTCACTTCCAGCAGCTTTTCAGGTAAGTCGCGTCTTTTTTTTCTCTTCTCGCGGGAGAGGGTAAAGGTAAAAGTGCTCCCCTTACCGGGGGTGCTTTCAACCCATATCTTTCCTTTATGTTCATCGATAATGGCCCGGCAGATAGGAAGCCCCAGACCGGTGCCCCCTTTTTCGCGGGTTGCAGAAGAATCCACCTGCTGAAATTTATCAAATACACTGCCCAGATGATCTTCCGGTATCCCGATCCCGCTGTCGGTCACACTGACGTAAACATCTTTTTGATCTTCTTTTACCTCAACTAAAACCTTGCCCTCCGCCTCGGAAAATTTGATGGCATTGGAAAGCAGGTTGGTTATAACCTGGACGATGCGATCTTTGTCGGCAAATACAGGTGCTGCGTCATCCGGGATATTAAATTCGACCTTTACCCGGTGATCGCGGGCAAAGGAATCGATTTCGGTCGCAGAATCTTTTATGCAATCGAGGATCGATATGGATGCCAGCTTCATCTGGATTTTACCTGACTCGATCTTGGAGATATCCAGAATGTCGTTGATCAGACGGATCAGGCGATCCGAATTGTTTTGGGCAATGGTTAAAAGCTCGGTCAGATCCTCATTGATCTCGCCTGCCGCACCGCCCAGAATCAAACCCAAGGAGCCCTTGATGGAGGTCAGGGGGGTGCGCAGCTCGTGGGATACGGTGGAGATAAATTCAGTCTTCATCCGATCGATCTCGGTCTCCTTTGTAATATCCCTCATGATCATCACCAGCCCTATTATCTTGCCCTGACTGTCCTTTAGCGGTGCATTGCTTGTGTGCATATTTATGCCCAGGCCTGTCGAGGTGGTTATAACAGCTCTACCCCGGATATATTTATCTTCCTGAAAAACCCTAGAAATATCGCATTCCCCGTCACAGAGGAGGTTACCCTCAATATCCCGGCAGGAGATGATATCGCCGCAGAATTTTTTCAACACATCTTTCTCCTCCCAGCCCAGAAGATAGAGGAATGCCTGGTTGACCATGGTGATGTTACGGTTGACATCAACGGTCATGATGGGGTCGGCGGCGCTGTTCATAATCGCCTCTATCCTGTTTTTCTCATGGGCCAGGTCGTTGGTGGCAACCCTCACTTTCTCCGCTAAATTGTTTCTTGATTTTTCCAACTGCTCTCTGTAAGTTTTCAGGTCTTTGACCATCCTGTTAAAGGCTGCCGAGAGATCGCCCAGCTCGTCACTGGTACGGATGTCCGTCATCTGGGGAAGGTTTCCTTCGCCTGTCCCCTCAATGGTAGCGTGAAGTTTAAGGATCGACCGGATGATATGGTTTCCGATAATAATTAGAATACCAATTAACAAAATAACTATGACAAAACAGATTATTATATACCCACGAGTCCTCTCAATTATTGAAGATGCTTGCTGTCGCCCTTCATTAAGCCTTGTCCATTCCAGGTTCCTTCCTTTTACCAATGCAATATGAAGCCCTTCTCTCGCAGAAAGCTCTTCCCTTTTTTTTAAGATTAGATATTCATCTTCATGAATTTTCTCAGTAATTGCTACCAGCTCAAGAAATTTTTTATGATAATCTTCAATGTTTTCAAATATCCGGTTCTCTAATTCAGGTGATAGAGATATTTTTTTAATATGGTTTTTGAACGTTTTTATTAAATGTCCCACTTTAGCCACATACTCGTTTGACCCGCGGAGGAGGAAATTTTTCTCATTTCGCCTGATCTGAAGCATCTCAATGATTGAATTATGTATGGCAACATGTTGGTGAGTAGATCTTTCCCCTACTGTTTCTTTTTTAACATCCTCAAGATCATCTTCTATTCTATGGATGCTTCTATGAAACCGGCTTTTTATTGAATTAGGGACATTTATATCCATCTGTCGTTTCTTGGCCTGGTTCCGGTCGAAAATGAAAATTATTTCCTCGAATATTTTTTCATCAGCTTTCACCGCTATCTTGATTTCCTCGACTATCCTTGATTTTTCTTCTGAAAAACGGCTTTCTTTATACTTGTTTAGCTCAAGCTTAAAAGCTTTACTGAACATCCGGGAATCCGTCTTATATTTAACATCCCCGGTATGAAGATAGTCGTCCAGACTCTCGTGCCAATGATGGTAAATTGAAGCCATTTCAATAACAGATTCTAAAGAGGGGATAAGTGATGTTGTTAATTTTAACCGCTCGGTCTTTAATTTTCCAAAGGAATTGAACAATAAGAAAAGAATACCAATGCATGATATTGCAATAAGTAATAAAACAATGCCTGTCTTTTGCCTGATTTTCATTTATCTTCTCTCCTCATGTTTCCGATCTCAGTCATCAATCCTCTGCCCGCTCAACAACCGCCTCAAGTTCATCTTTAATAGTCATCGGGTCAAAAGGTTTGGTCAGATATCCGATTGCCCCCATCTCAAGGCCTTTTTTGATCTCTTTTTCCTGGACCTTGGCGGTAAGGAAGATGACGGGAATATCCTTTGTCAGGGGATTTGCTTTCAACCGCTTACAGGTCTCGTAACCGTCAAGTTCGGGCATCATCACATCAAGCAAGATCACGTCTGGGTTTTCTTTTTCTGCCATTTCTATCCCCGAAAATCCGTCTCCGGCAAGAATCACCTCGTATCCGCCCTTAAACTTAAGAGACAATTTTATCATCGTTTGTATGTCCGGGTCATCTTCAATGCATAAGATCTTTTTTATGATCATGTCAATCCTCC
>CAZQOH010000267.1:0-3844 GCA_964594355.1 uncultured Desulfobacterales bacterium | reverse complement strand
TAGCCTTTTTATTTTTTAATCAAGGCTTACTGCAATATAGCAAGCTCTGCGGTGAGCTATTACGTTAATTGCTATATATAATGATCTTCACCTGCCCGTTCGAGTGCTTGCAGAATCTCAGATATTATTGGTGTATTCCAATTTTGGAGCGCTTTTAAGATATGACGCTTTTCCGTCTAATGATTCCCAAAAATAATTAGCCTGTTCCTGATATTTTTTTTGTGTAATCCCCACGTCTGACACAGCTTCCATTAACTCCATATTGATTTTCTCTTCTTTCACAACTTGCTCTCCGGCATTATAACATACCTGTTCGATTTTCTTGCGTCTTTCGGCATATACAGGTTCAGAGATCAGTTCTGCTCCGGGCATATAAAATTCACCCATTAAGAATGATTTTTCAGAATGGCTGTGAAGACACCTGAACATTCCTTTTAACCCGTCGAAATTATGTTCGACTTCGGGGAATCCGGCAGCACTGAACACGACAAAGCCTTGCTGCTTATCTTCCGGATAGCGGTGGGGATGCCTTGTTTCTCCCTCTTCTATTAACATATATGGTTTTAAAACGGGTATGAGCCGGTCAAGGAACGTTTTCATTACTCCTGTTACATTGAAAATATAAAGCGGTGAAGCAAAGATAATTAAATCCGCTTTTCTGAATTTCAGCCGCAGATCAGTCATATCATCTTGAAAAATACATTCTCCCGGTGTTTTTGTCCAGCATGTATAACATCCTGTACAGGAATTTATTTTCATGTCTTTCAGTTTAACATATTCAATTTCAGCACCCGCCGATTTGGCTCCCCTGCAAAAATGATTCACCATAAAGGTGGTTTTGCTGAACTTAGTGTTACGCGGACCTCCGTCGAAAACAACAATTTTTTTAATTCGTCCCGGCTCAAAGGTTTTGTACGCAAATTTTATTTCTCGCGGTTCTTCTTTTGCTTCCTCTTCAGCTTCACTGGATGATGCAAACAACTCAGCTAATTTTAATAAAATAGTCATATCACCATCAACTGTATATTGCTTATTGATATATGCCTGTTCACCCGAAATTTCGTTGTTCGAAATTGCAAGCCAGAGTTTCGAGTCGGCCCTGATAGTTGTTTTGGGATCTGGATGATTACCTTCGGTATATGTGCATTCAAGGTTTTTAATGGTTAAATATCCGTCGGTAGGTTCCTCACCTGTTAGATGGAATTGTATAATAGTATCTATCCCTTCAGTGAGTTCTTTATTTAATCCATGAGGCATTGCTTCGAATAAATCTTTTATTGATTTGAAATGCATTCGTTCTCCCTGAGTCGTTTGCATTAAAACCTCGGGCAATTTCCTGTTTACCGGTATGCCTGCTGCAAGTAGCAAAACGATTGGGACAATGCTTGAAACAATTACCTGTATACCCCTGTCGTCGGAATATTTTATTATGGATAAAATAATGCAAATTCCAAACAAAACCGCCCAAATGTAATTGATGATGATATTTACCTTTCGAAATTGCGGTGTTTTGGTTATGACTTCAGGATAATTCTTTTTTGAAAATTCATAGGTGAAAGGGTCCAGTTTGAATAAAGGCGGAAGCACCGCAACCAAAAATAGACCCAAATATAAACCTGTGATGGCATTTTCCAAATATATTTGGCCGAGTGACGATAAATAATACACCGAAATCGCGCCGATTATGACAATGCCCGAAACTCCGTAGACAAAATAGCTTTTTACTTTTGCAATAATGGCTATGACGAAATTTAACAACACAATAGAGCTTATTATCAAAATATAAGGTTTAAGATTTTCCAGGCGATATCTTCCTGCAACGGCTAAGGAGTTTATCGCAATCATTCCAACAAAGGGTAAAGATTTTATGATGAATCTCATGGTTCCCCCCAGCTATAGTATTTCGGATTGCGGGTTAGGTACTCGAGTTATCTGCAAATAGTTAATATCCCATTTTGATTTTTACCGTCTTGTTGCCGTCAAATTCAAATGAAGCATCTTTGAAATCAGGCGGCCCAAATGTACCAAATACATTATTCGAAAAAGCATAACCTTCCTTGGGAATTCCTAAAAAATTCTTATCAAGTTTGCCATTTGAATTGGTATCGTGAAAAATGGATATCGCATAGGTGCCAAAAGAAACATCTTTAAAAGTATAGACAGCTGTTTGGCCGGTCACTTTAACATCTGTTCCTTTGTATTCCTTTCCTTTATCAGGAAATCCCTTTTCATTTGAATATAATCCGATTGACATCAATCCTTTTGGGTCCTTAATCCCGGAAATTTCAACATAGATTGTTCCCGTTTGAGCATATGCTATTGAAACAAATAATGTGAGACTAATAACAATAAGCGACAATCTAAATTTTTTCATTTTGGATCTCCTAACCCGGATAAACCGGAACCGAAATTTGATAAATGAATCTCTGCAACATAGGCTGGAGCAAGATATCACGAGATACTAGATGAAATATGGAACTGTCTAAAATTCTTTCTCTACCATAGCGATGGTCTCATCCAGCCAGCGTAAGTATATTTCCTCATGTAACTCACCGAATCGACGGGTAGCCTCCCAGAGAAGTGCATCCCGCTTCAACTCCGGCTGGGAAGCGACGACCTCTTCAATAAAGGCCGTTGGCTCGGTTTTGTACAGTTCGAACTGTCTTTCGTGAAGGCTGCGCTGCAGCCGTAATTGAGTCAGGAGTGTTTCCTTGTCCTCTTTTCCTGAGAAAAATAGTTTCAGGAGCAATATTACCTTGGAATTATCGAGCTTGGTCACTGGTTGTGAAAGCCATTCTTGCAATTCCTTGCCTCCGGATTCCGTAATTGTATAAACCCGGCGGTCGGGGCGGCTCTCTTGAGGTTCTGGATGGGATATGACCAGTCCGTCTTCTTCCAACTTTTTAAGCGTCGTATAGATTTGGCTTTGCTTTGCATGCCAGAAATGACCTGTTGACTTATCCATTGTCTGTTTGAGTTCATATCCGGTTTTCGATTCATACTTCAGAAAACCAAGCAACGCATATTTAAGCATAACGGAGCCTCATTTATTTAAATATTTATATATATTCTTTAATATATAAATATTATTTTAGCTTTGTCAAGAGTTTTTTAATTTTCTAAGCAGAAAAAGAGCACTGGGTTTCTTCATAGTAGGTTATAGAATGGGAGCATCCCTAAATTTCTTTAGTTTAAAAATAAAATTTAAATTTTAGTTGACATTTATGATTAGGCGACTTATTATTAGTTGCCAAACAATAAATCTCAGATGGAAATTTATCTTATGTTTTACCTCAGGGACCTTCCGACAGATCGTACTTTAGAAGAATTTGCCGAACGTTACCCCAATATGAACCCATCGGCCCTTAAAACATGTGCTGTGCTTTTGCGTACGGGCAGCGATTTGCTGACAGCCTTTGAAACGATTCTCGGTAATCATGGTTTATCACAGGGACGATTCCTTACCCTCATTGTCATGAACCGCACACCGGATGAGGCGATTAATCCGTCGACTCTCGCAGAAAAAGTCGGCGTGACACGGGCCACCATGACCGGCCTTTTGGACGGGCTTGAGAGGGATAGACTGATTGAGCGTCTCGCTCATCCCAATGATCGCAGAAAAATAGGCGTTCGGCTTACAGACAAAGGACGTCATATGCTGGATGATATGCTTCCGGACTATTACAGCTACATTGGAAAATTTATGGCGAATCTGACCGAAAATGAGAGGCAAAACCTGGTATCCCTATTAGGAAAGGTGAATCAAGGGCTCTTAGCTTTATTCAAAGAATAATTTTTTGGTAACGTTCAAAAGTGTGTACATGGTGACAATTTAACGGATCGG
>CAZQOH010000266.1:0-3851 GCA_964594355.1 uncultured Desulfobacterales bacterium | reverse complement strand
GGACGGTGATCTAATAATCAAAAGTCCCATTTCAGGTGCGATAGATGGGATGCAGGTTAGAGTGAAATAAAAGGAGTTATTCGTTATTGGTTAATGGTTATTAGAAAAAACCTTGACATTACTTCTTGGAGCAAATGAATAAACAAAGCTATAAAAGTTTCGAGGAACTCAAGTGCTGGCAATCGTGCAGAAAAGTTAGAATATTTATCTCTGAGTTAGTAAAAACATACCCGAAAGAAGAAAAATTTTCTTTAGTTGATGATATGAAAAGAGCTGCACGATCAACAACACATAATATTGCAGAAGGATTTGGTAGATTTCACTATCAGGAGAATGTGCAATTTTGCCGAGTAAGTCGCGGATCGCTTTATGAACTCATTGATCAACTAATTACATCGAAAGATGAAGGTTTTATCAGCGATAAAGATTGCCAGAAAGGCAGAGATCTCATATCCGAAACTTTGGCATTATTAAATGGTTATATCAATTACTTGTCGCGAAAAAACAAATAACAGATAACGAATAACAGATAACAAACCCCATGGAATCCCTAGGCAAATGGTCAATAAATAACCGGGTTACCGTTAACCTGATTATGATGTTTATTCTCGTCGCCGGTTTTTTTACCGTTACGCAGATGCGCAGGGAGATGTTCCCCCAGTTTGCCCTGGATATGGTTAACGTGTCTGTCGGCTACCCCGGGGGAAACCCGGAAGAGGTGGAAGAAGGGATCTGTATTAAGATTGAGGAGAAGATTAAGGGTGTTGAGGGAATAGCCCGAACATTTTCAAGCGCTTTTGAAGGTATGGGATCGGTGACGGTCGAGCTTGAAGCCGGTGCGGACATCGAGAGTGTTCTCGATGATATAAAAACAGAAGTTGACCGTATCGAAACATTCCCTGAAAATGCCAAAGAGCCTGTCGTTGTCGAAATTGTAAATCGTAATCCGGTGATTACCGTTGCTGTCTATGGCAACGCGTCTGAAGAAGCTCTTCGTGAAGTTGCGGAAAAGATCAGGGATGATCTTGTTGATACAGGCCCCATTTCTCTTGCAGAACTTGTGGGAGAGAGAAACTATGAAATTTCGGTTGAAATCTCTGAGGAAAACCTTCGCCGATACGGTATATCATTCGACTATATTGCAAGGGCATTAAAATCTGGAAGTATCGACCTTCCAGGGGGAACCATCAAAACGAATCAGGGAGAGGTACTTGTCCGGTCAAAGGGACAGCTTTACACCGGTCGAGAATTCGAAGATCTCCCCCTCATAACACGTAAAGACGGTACGGTGGTTCGGCTGGGAGAGGTTGCCAGGGTTATCGACGCGTTTGAAGACAGGGATATAAAAACCAGATTTAACGGCAAGCCTGCTATCCTTGTTCAGATAAACAGGACTAACAATGAAGATGTCATTGAAATTGCAGAAGTCGTCCAGGATTATGTGGAAAACCATCGGCATAAAATCCCTGGGGGAATTAAACTCGCCACCTGGTTTGATCTTTCGGCTATGGTTCGTGATAGGATAGATCTGCTCCTTCGTAATGGAGTGCAAGGGATTGTCTTGGTTTTTATCATTCTGGCCCTATTTTTAAACCTCCGCCTGGCGTTCTGGGTGGCTGTCGGTATCCCCATATCCTTTATGGCTGCCTTTATTGCGCTCGATATTTCCGGCGAAACAATCAACATGATTTCACTCTTTGCCTTTATCATGACCCTCGGAATCCTTGTGGATGATGCCATTATCATTGGAGAAAACATTTTTACCCATTATGGAAAAGGAAAATCCCCTAAAAAATCTGTTGTTGCCGGATTAAAGGAAGTGGGCGGACCCGTGATCATGGCGGTGACTACCACTGTTGTTGCATTCACCCCAATCATGTTTATTCCGGGAATCATGGGAAAATTTATTGGGGTCATGCCCAAAGCAGTTATTGCAATCCTTGTGGTCTCTCTGGTTGAAGCCCTTGTAATTCTTCCGGCTCATCTGGAAGGCGCCCTTACTCGCACTTTACAGAAAACAAAGAATTACGACTCCTGGCATGAACGTTTAAGGATAAAGATTGAACGGGTCCTTAACATCGTCATTGAACGTATTTATACACCGGCTATAAAATATGTTGTAAAGAATAGATACTTTACCTTTGCCATCGGCGTGGCGGTCCTTATCATCAGCCTGGGTATTGTATTTGGAGGATATGTCCCTTTTGTCTTCATGCACGAGGGTGAAAGTGACTGGATTATTGCCGAGGTTAACTATCCTCTTGGCACTCCTTTTGAACTCACCAAAAAATCAATAGAATATATAGAAAAAAAAGCCTTTGCACTGAACAATCATTTTGAACAGTTCGCGGAAAAAAATGGTGATCTGGTCCTAAATACCTTTTCGTTGAGCGGGGTGATCCCGAGAAGGGATTGGAAGCCGGGAGAGTACGGAGGCCATTGTGGTGAGGTCTGGATTGAAATGGTTTCCTCGCAATATCGGCCGAATATTTCAACAGATACCGTAATAAATGCGTGGCGAAAACTTGTGGGTGAAATACCTGGAGTCGATACTCTTTCATTTTTTACCATAGGGGGCGGTCCTGCCGGAAACCCCATCGAGATTCAACTTGCAGGCGATGACTTTGATTGGCTCAAACAGACTGCAGAAGAACTTAAAGCTGAAATCAAAACATATCCCGGAACTTTTGCCATCACTGACAATTTCAAACCGGGAAAAAAAGAAAAGCAGGTTCGGATAAAAGAAGGGGCTAAGTCTATCGGTATTACAATGAGCGATATTGCCCGGCAACTTCGCCAGGCTTTTTATGGTGAAGAGGTGCTTCGTATTCAAAGGGAAAAGGATGATTTAAAAGTAATGGTAAAGTATGCCGAACAAGATCGAAAGAGTCCTTCGGGAATTGAGAATATGCGTATACGGACCATTGCCGGACACGAAATTCCCATTGAAGAGGTTGCTGATATAACCAAGGGAAGAGCTTATTCCGTTATTCGCAGGGCCGATCGGAAACGGGTGATCACCGTTATTTCAGATATCGATGAGGCAAGCGCAAATGCCAGCAAAATCGTGGCCGATCTTAAAAAGAATTTTCTTCCAGATCTCGTGAAACGATATCCTGGACTAAGAATCGATCTGGAAGGTCAGGAGAAAAGAACCAGAGAATCTCTGGATAGTTTGAAAACGGGTTTTTTACTCGCGCTCATGGGCATATTTCTTTTGCTCGCAAGCCAGTTTCGATCCTACATCCAACCGGTTATTATCATGATGGCAATTCCATTCGGTCTTATAGGGGCGATTGTCGGTCATTTGGTGATGGGATTACAATTCACGATGGTCAGTATCTTCGGTATCGTCGCCCTTTCCGGTATCGTGGTCAATGACTCCCTGATTCTTATCGATTTTATCAATCGGGCCATACGCAACGGTGTGAAGCTAAATACGGCGGTTATAGAATCGGGGAAAGTCAGATTCAGACCGGTAATTCTTACATCTATTACAACCATCGCAGGGCTCTTTCCGCTCCTTCTCGAAAGAGGCTTCCAGGCGCAGTTTCTCATTCCCATGGCCGTTAGCATCAGCTTCGGGCTTCTTGCCGCTACTTTTTTAACACTCCTTTTTGTTCCCGCCCTTTATCTGATAGTAAATGATATAAGAAATATATTTGTAAAGGAACCCTTTCAGCCATAATAGATAAATATGTCAAGACAAGCAAAACCGGATATCCGCCCAGCCTGTCCCGACTTGGCGGGGTTTCTCCTGAGCTCGTCTTTAAATTTTTAATTCATACCCATTTTTTTCTCAAGTTCTTCAATTTCCTTTAATAAAGCCTTTTTTTCTTCTTCTTTTAAGT
>CAZQOH010000265.1:0-3863 GCA_964594355.1 uncultured Desulfobacterales bacterium | reverse complement strand
CGCCTCAAAAAAACGAAACATACGGATACTGAATCGATTTTACAAGGACTTGGCCTAATCAAGAACGGCAGACTTTTAAATGCAGCAGCAGTTCTATTTGGTCAGGATGTGTGGTCGGATTACCCTCAATGCGAAATCCGTATGGCAAGGTTCCGTGGTACTTCCCGCCTTCCCGACTTCAGTGATAACAGGCAATACAATGGAAATGCATTTTCATTGTTGAGACGGGCCGAAAGCTTCCTGCTGGATCATGTTCCCATCGCGGGCCGCGTTATTTCCGGTAAAATGATCAGGGAAGATAACCCTTGGTATCCGCCTTCTGCAACCCGTGAAGCTCTTGCCAACGCCATTTGTCACAGAGATTATTCTGAACCGGGCGGGGCAGTTTCTCTGGCAATGTATGATGACAGGCTGGAGATCATAAATCCCGACAGATTTCATTTTGGCATCACACCGGAAAAACTGAAAGGCCCCCATGAGTCAAAACCCTGGAATCCTTCAATAGCCAATGCATTTTACCGTGCAGGTGTTATTGAGCGCTGGGGCAGTGGTACCACAAATATTATAAGCTGGTGTGAAGACAATGGAAACCCGATTCCTGAATGGGAGGAACGGGCGGGATCAGTTGTGATTACATTTTTCCCAATATCAGAAGCTGATACTCCGCAAGTCACCATGGAAGTCACCATGGAAGTCACCATGGAAGTTGCAAGCCTTCTTCCATTCTGTTTGCAACCGGTTAACAGACGAATATTGCAGGATAAACTTGGATTCCGCAATGCAGATCATTTCAGAAAAGCTTATATTTTGCCAGCCATTAAAGGTGGCTGGATTGAGATGACAATTCCTGATAAACCTAAAAGCCGTATGCAAAAATACATGCTTACCAGCAAAGGCAGAAAGTGGCTGGAAGAAAACCAGGAGAAAGAATCATGATAAGGCGTTTTTCATCACGCCTCCAAAAACTTGATACATCCTTTATAAATGACCGCTTGAAAGGCGCTGTTTCCTACGACCGTATTGCCGGATACTTTCGTTCATCCATGCTGGAGGTTGCCGGGGAGAAACTTGAGGAGATGGACGGTAATGTCCGTGTCGTCTGTAATTCCGATATTGATCCTGAGGATGCAAAAACAGCCAAAGCAGCACAGCAAGCGCTGCGCAGATCATGGTGTGAAGGAAACCCTGAAAAACTTGGTGAATTTTCAAAAGATCGTTTCAGCCGTTTATATCAGTTTATCAAAAGCGGCAAACTTGAAATCCGTATCCTTCCTGATGAGGCTTTTGGACTGATCCATGGCAAGGCTGGCATTATTCAATATATTGACGAAAGTCAAACTTGTTTTATGGGAAGCACCAACGAAAGCCTTTCTGCCTGGAAACTGAATTACGAATTAGTCTGGGAAGATGATTCCATCGAAGCGGTAAAGTGGGCGCAGGATGAATTTGATGCCCTGTGGTTTCACCCGCTGGCCATTGCCTTAAGTGATTTTGTTATCAGCGATATTAAACGTCTTGCCCATCGAAGCGAAATATCCATAGATTCCTGGAAGGATAATCCTGAAAGCGACCCTGCTTCCGGTGTAATCGAAACACCTGTCTACCGCAGAGAATATGGGCTTTGGGAACATCAGAAATACTTTATAAAACTTGCATATGACGCTCATCTGAATGAAGGTGCAAGATTTGTCCTGGCAGATCAAGTCGGGCTGGGAAAAACTGTTCAGCTCGCACTAAGCGCCATGCTGATGGCATTACATGGTGAAAAGCCTGTTCTAATAATTGCTCCGAAACAACTTTTGATTCAATGGCAGGATGAATTGCGAAACCTTCTTGGAATACCTTCGGCAGTATGGAATGGAAAGGACTGGATGGACGAGCAGGGCATTATCCATCCTTCAAGAGGAATTGAATCCATAAAAAAATGTCCTCGCAAGATCGGCATTATATCCCAAGGGCTTATAACATCCGGTTCTGAAATTATTAATTATCTAAATTCTATGACATTTGAGTGCATTATCATTGATGAGGCACACCGGGCAAGACGCAGGAAAATAAGCGATCAAAGCGTTTTTGAACGGGCTGATCCAAACAATCTGATGCGGTTCTTATGGGAGATAAGCCCAAGGACAAAAAGCATGCTTCTGGCCACTGCAACACCTGTTCAGCTTCATCCGATTGAAGCATGGGATTTATTAAAAATTCTTGCAGAGGGCAACGATCAGGTATTGGGCACTCAATGGTCGGAATGGCAAAAACCGCCTAAAGCAATACCCGTTATCATGGGAGATTCTGAAATACCTGACGAGATTGGAGAAGCCTGGAGATGGATCAGAAACCCCATACCTCAAGCTTCCGAAGGTATTGTTTTTAAAAATCTTAGAAGAAGTTTTGGATTGAAAAACAGCGACTTTGTTGCCGATGGAGACAGCCTTGATTATTTGCGGCCCACTGAAATTACCCGCTTAAAAAGTGTAATGCCGGAATTTGGAAGAAAATATAATCCGGTTATCCGCCACATTGTCAGGCGAACACGCAATTTTCTTGAACAAACTATTGATCTATCAACCGGTGAGCCCTATCTCAAACCGGTTAAAGTAAAGTTGTTTGGCGAAGACAACATTGATTCGCTGCTTTTGCCTCCATACCTTCAGGACGCCTATAAAGCCGCAGAAAAGTTTTGTTCTCTTCTCGGGCAAAGAGTAAAAGGGGCTGGTTTCCTAAAAACACTTTTATTAAGAAGAATGGGCAGTACTATATATGCCGGACGCCAGACAACAGAAAAAATGTTGCATGAATGGGGAAATCAATCCCGTATTATAGATCCATCACTCTTTGAAGAAAATGATGATCAGCAGATTACTTCAACGGGAAAGAGCGACATGAAAAAACTGACCGAAGGCGAACGAACACAATTAGAACGTTGTCTTAAAGCGCTTGAGAGCAATCAGGAGCGCGATCCTAAATATCAGAAGGTTGTAGAATATATAGTTGACCGAAACTGGCTCGAATTCGGATGTATTGTGTTCTCACAATACTTTGATTCTATCTGGTGGCTGGCAAACCAGCTTTCCGGTGATTTTCCTGATGAACCAATTGGTATTTATGCAGGAGGTAATAATTCAGGTATTATCCTGTCCGGTGACTATAAAAAAGTGTCAAGGGATGATCTGAAAAAGAAAGTAGGAAAAGGAGAATTACGACTTCTCCTTGGAACAGACGCAGCCAGCGAAGGATTGAACCTTCAGAGGTTAGGAACTCTTATTAATCTTGACTTGCCCTGGAATCCAACTCGTCTTGAGCAGAGAAAAGGGCGTATTCAACGAATAGGCCAGATACGAGATGAAGTGTATGTTTATAACATGAGATATCGTGGCTCTGTTGAAGATCGCGTTCACGAGTTACTATCGGATCGTTTAGAGGATATTTATGATCTTTTTGGCCAAATTCCAGACGTATTAGAGGATGTTTGGATAGATGTCGCAAATGGTGAAATAGAAAATGCAAAGAAGTTGATAGACTCGGTTAAACCGAAACACCCCTTTGATGAAAGATACAACCAAATAACCGAAATAGACTGGGATTCATGTTCGAATGTTCTCAATGCTGATGAGAAAAGAAAAATTCTATTAAATGAATGGTAGCCAACAGGTAACTCTTAGAAAACATAGGGAAGGCTTTACAGAAGAAGAACTCGACTTCATAATCAAGAACATGATAACGTTCGTGCAGAACGGGCTTTGCCGATGAATTTATGACCGTGATCTTGGGGACGGGGATGAATTTGTTGAATAACTATTATTTTGGGTATTACTTTTACTGATTAGACAAATTTAATATTGGTTTAGATATCATATTGTAAA
>CAZQOH010000264.1:0-3870 GCA_964594355.1 uncultured Desulfobacterales bacterium | reverse complement strand
AGAACCAAATTTAATTATCTTTTAAGCGGCCTTGTTTTCAAACAGCTAAAATATTACACCATTGTGGCTTCCAGCGTCGATTGTTTTCTATGGAAGGGAAAATGCTATTATGACTCCAAATACACTTCTATTATCCAGGGAAGATATAAAGGAATGTATAGACATGCCCGTTTGTCTTGAGATTGTGGAAGGAGTATTCAGGGCTCATGGAGAGGGGAACGCGGTGATGCCGCCAAAACTCCACCTTGAAATGGATCATGTTGACGGGTGGATAAACGCCATGCCGGCCTACCTGGTTTCTCAAAATGCAGCCGGTCTGAAATGGGCGGGTGGCTGGGAAAAAAACAGGGATAAGGGACTGCCCTATATAATGGCAGAGATACTCCTCATTGACCCTGAGACTGGGCTTTTGAAGTCTGTAATGGAAGGCGGCTATATTACGGATCTCCGGACAGGCGCGGCCACCGGAGTTGCCGCCAAATATCTTGCAAAAAAAGATTCGAAAACCGTTGCCATCATCGGTGCAGGGAAGCAGGGCCGGATGCAGTTGCGGGCGTTACACCACCTCTTTGACTTGGAGGAAGTCAGAGTCGTTGACATTATCCAAGAAACATCCCGGAATTTTGTAAAAGAGATGCAGGAAGAACTTGGGGTAATTGTCAGAGAATCAAGGAACCCCCAGGAAGCTGTTTTCGAAGCAGATATCATAGTTACAGCCACTGCTGCCGATGAGATTCTTGTAAAACAGGGTTGGGTGTCAAAAGGTGCCTTTATTGCATCAATAGGTTCATATCCTGAGATCGATCCTCAAATCATTTTCAACTCAAACAAAATAATTGTGGATAGTTGGGCGCAAAGCAAACATCGGGGTGAACTCTCTCGTCTGGTCCAGGAGGGAAAGATATGTGAAGAGAATATCTATGGAGAAATGGGAGAGGTTGTTGCAGGAAAGAAACCCGGTCGAGAGGCAAAAGATGAAATTATTATTGCATGCCTCATTGGTATCGGAAGTCACGACATCGGTTGTGCACAACATGTCTATAAGAAATCACAAAAAAAGGGGTTGGGCCAGACTTTTAATTTCCAGCAGTTAAATAAAACAGGATTTAATGGATAAATAATATGAAGGATAGAAATAAGCTTCTAATACTATCTGAAGATTCAAAGATATATGCGGAAATGATCAAGGAGCTTGCTTTTCATAATCTTGATTTTATTGCCTGCGATACTGTCGAAAATGCAAAGAAGTATCTTGAAGATTGTAACATTATTTTAGGTGAACCGTCCCGCGTGGTGCCAGTTTTGGGTGTGGCAAAAAAGCTACAATGGGTTCAATCTACATGGGCGGGGACAGATGCTCTCCTTGGTCCTAATAAACGAACTGATTACGTCCTTACAGGTGTCAAGGGGGTTTTCGGGTCTCAGATAAGCGAATATGTTTTTGCCTATATTTTGGCCCTGGAAAGGAATGTTTTTGAGGTTTATGAGAATCAGAAAAACAGGGTCTGGAAAAATATACCGTATGAGGGTCTTAACGAAAGACTTATAGGTGTTTGCGGTCTTGGTTCAATTGGTCGACATATCGCTAAAATGGCCGGAAATTTTGGAATGAAGGTTTGGGGTTATAAGCACACTTATGAGGAGGTGACCGAAGTTGATCGTGTTTTTACTAAAACAGACTTCCAAGAATTTCTTGTCAAGCCGGATTATATTGTAATCACGCTTCCTAATACTTCCAAGACTTTTCACTTATTTGATAATAACGCTTTTCTGACCATGAAGAACTCCGCGGTGTTGATTAATGTAGGCCGTGGAAGTGTTGTCAATGAGAACTCGCTGGTACAGGCTCTAGAAGAAAAACTCATTGGCGGTGCGATTCTGGATGTCTTCGAAAAAGAACCTCTTCCCGAAGAAAGCCCTCTTTGGTCAATGCCAAATGTAATAATCACTCCTCATAATTCAGCGGTAAGTTTTCCAAAGGATATTATTAAAATTTATACAGAAAATTATCACCGGTTTGTGGAAAAAAAGCCGCTTCAGCATGTGATTGAGTTTAGCAGGGGATACTAATGATTCCGGCTTTGCGGATATGTTGGTCCTTTTGAAGAATAACCCATTAAATTAAAAATAGGGTCGAAATCCAGTTTTCTCATGCAAGAGATTTGTGAGACCTGGATTTGATGAAATCAGGAACAATGGCTAACTCCTTAGTTCCCATGAAATGATGCCGCAAACAGAATACAAATCGGATCAGCCCTTGACTTGGGACAAAGTGCGGTGATCTCTCTCCTTACTTCCTTGACTTTCATTATTTAACAAAATGTCCAATGTCAAGGGCTTATCCCAATTCATGAATTTGAACTCCGGTTAAATATAAAAACAAATTTAACTGGGCAGGCAAAATTGAGCATTTTTCAAAGGTCTCAGCATCTTATATAAGACCATTCCACGGAAAAACGTGGAATAGTCGAGACTAAACCACGTTTTTCCGTGGAATGGTCTTGACTTTTAGAATTGATTTATAATATATCTATGAATATGAAAAGAAGATATGAAACAATGCTTTCAGAACACTTCAAGGCTGACACTCAAATGGCCTTTATTGCCGGCCCCCGGCAGGTAGGCAAAACGACTTCATGTACCTCCTTTAGTAAAAGGCATCTCTATTTTAATTGGGATAACGAGGATGATCGTCAACTTATTCTTTCAGGTCCTGCTGCAGTTGCAGGTAAAATTGGGGCAGTGAAAACGCAAATAATTATCTTTGACGAGCTACATAAATATCCAAACTGGAAGAATTTCCTCAAAGGGTTTTATGATACTTACTCAAAGAGCAGGTTCCACGTGATTGTAACAGGCAGTTCACGTCTGGATATATACAGAAAAGGGGCGGACAGCTTGATGGGGCGTTACTTTATGTATCATATGTTTCCCCTTTCTGTTGCAGAAATCGTTCACAAGGGTATCCCGGATGGAGAGATCTTGCCGCCAAAAAGAATAGATAAAAATGATTTTATCGCGCTTCAGCGCTTTGGGGGTTTTCCGGAGCCCTATTTAAAAAGGAATGTGCGTTTTTATAACCGATGGAAGCGGACACGGCTGAAGCTTTTATTCCGCGAGGATTTAAGAGATACTGCAAGGATACATGAGGTTGGACAGGTAGAATTGCTTGCCGAATTTCTTAGACAACAATCAGGGCAGCTTGTAAATTACGCTGCAATGGCAAGAAAGATTCGAGCTTCTCAGGATTCAATACGGAGATGGATTTCGGTATTGGAATCTCTTTACTACTGTTTTACTTTACGCCCGTGGACTAAGAATGTTTCAAGAAGCCTTTTAAAAGAGCCTAAGATTTTTCTTTCTGACTGGTCCCTTGTTGATGACCCTGGAGCCAGAAATGAGAACATGGTTGCCTGCCACCTCTTAAAGGCTGTTTGCTGGTGGCAAGATATTGGACTTGGTGAGTATGGTCTGAACTTTCTACGAACAAAAGATAAACGTGAGGTTGATTTTCTCGTAACTAAAAAAAATAAGCCGTGGTTTATTGTCGAGGTAAAGTCTTCAAAAAATCGATCTTTAACCAAACATCTAGAATATTTTCAGACAAGAATAGGGTCAAAACATGCCTTTCAAGTTATGATGGATGCTGATTTTGAGGATGCAGACTGCTTTAAATTTTCTTATCCTATTCGAGTCTCCAGTCAGTCATTTCTTTCCCAGCTAGTATAGCAGAAACTACTAAAACGGTGTGTGTATTATTGTAGTCCCTCATCAATTTCGCTTTTGTGGGATCTATTTGCTTATTTATGAAAGATGTTTATGTATAAATATCGAAAATCCACTTGCAAATGAACAAATCAAACCTGTGAG
>CAZQOH010000263.1:0-3872 GCA_964594355.1 uncultured Desulfobacterales bacterium | reverse complement strand
GTCTTTCAGCAGAGGGAATTTCAGAGGTGGAGCGTATAGCAAGTATCGCTAAAAAAAACAAAGTTCCTGTTTCGTTCATTAAACATAGTGGAAAGAAAAGAGCACGTCAGACTGCCGACATCTTTGCGTCTAATTTAAAACCAGAAGGGGGTGTTCTGGAAACCAGTGGGTTAAAACCTTTAGACGATGTGTCGGCCATCGCAAGCACAATAGATAGCATGGACAACATCATGCTTGTGGGGCATCTGCCATTCATGGAACGGCTGACTTCTTTCCTAATCACAGGATCTATTGATAAACCAGTATTAAAGTTTCAGAACGGCGGCATTGTATGCATGGATAGAGATCCGGATAACCAATATTGGTTTATTAAATGGGTGCTTATGACGGTGACGGAATAGGAAATATCGTAATAGTTCACCGGTGGAAAATATTTGAAAAGTTTTTTGTAAGAATCCTTGACCCCGGTTAAACGATTATCTGACAATATGAATGACCTAAAATATATCATAGAATTAAAGTGAAAATCGATCTGGATGGAATTGTTGTAATTGTAGGAAACTACGGCAGTGGAAAGACCGAAATCTCAGTAAATCTTGCAGCGAACCGCAAACGAGAAGGATTAGAGGTTCGTATTGCAGATCTCGATCTGGTTAATCCATATTTTAGAACTCGTGAAGCAAGAGTATCTCTTTCTGAAATGGGAATCGACGTGGTTTTACCACCTAAACAATATCTCAATGCCGATCTACCGATCTTAAGCCCCAAAATAGCAGGCATGATCCGTCAGCCTAGTCAATTAACGTTATTAGATGTTGGAGGTAATGATGTTGGTGCCACCGTACTCGCAACGCTTGCGGATTCTTTGAAAGATAAGACCTTTCATATGCTTCAGGTTGTGAATCCCTTTCGACCTTTTACAGAAACTATAAAGGGATGTTTGAAAATACGTGATGAAATCGAAACTTCTTCGAAGATGACCATAAACGGCATCATCGGCAATGCAAATTTGATTGACGATACAACCCCGTCAGATATTTATAGCGGGTACGATTTTGTTGAATCCTTATCGGTAGAGAGTGGATTGCCTCTTAAGTTTATTACGGTTGCAGAAGAACTATTACCGGAGATAGATATTAATCGTTTTTCGTGCCCGGTTTTACATATATCAAGACAACTGGTGCCGCCTTGGAAGAGGGCCAAAGAATTGAGGAGCTAAAGTATATGCCGTATAAATATGTAATCGACAATGATAGGTGTAAAGGCTGTGGGTTGTGTGTAATTGTATGTCCAAAAAAAGTTTTAGAAGCTTCAAGCGAAATTAATTCAAAAAGCTATTTCCCGGCATATCAAGCGCACCCGGAAGACTGTGTCTTTTGCGCGACCTGTTGCCGGATGTGCCCTGATGTGGCCATAACTATAACGGAAATTGTAGAAGAAATGGCAGAGCAAGCTTAACCGGAGGAATAAAATGGGTAAAGTACTAATGAAAGGGAACGAAGCGATTGGGGAAGCCGCGATCAGGGCGGGATGTTTGAACTATTTTGGTTATCCGATTACCCCTCAATCGGAAGTAGCAGAATACCTCTCTCGCCGTATGCCGGAAGTTGGCGGGGTTTTTTTGCAGGGTGAAAGTGAAGTTGCAGTTTCATATATGATTTATGGGGCTGCGGCTTGCGGTGAACGGGTTTTCACAACTTCATCAAGTCCAGGAATAAGCCTGATGAGTGAAGGTATTAGCTATATAACGGGCGCTCAGTGCCCGGCTGTTTTTGTTAATATCATGCGCGGTGGTCCGGGGTTAGGCGGAATCCTGCCCTCCCAGGCGGACTTTTTCCAGGCAACAAAGGGTATTGGTCATGGTGACTGTAGGTTACTTGTAATGGCCCCCGCAAGTGTTCAGGAAGCCGTAGAAATGGTAATGAGAGCCTTTCCACTTGCCGAAAAATACCGAAATCCTATTATGATCCTGGGTGATGGTTTGATCGGCCAGATGATGGAACCCGTAGAATTTCCGGATCATCTTAAATCCGAACCGTCAAACAAGGATGAATGGGCCACAAACGGTATGAGCACCCGAAAAAGCAATAAACGCAACCTTGTAAAATCGCTATTTCTAGATCCCAACCAGCTAAACGAGCACAACCTGATCTTAAAAGCCAAATATGAACAAATGAAAAAAGAAGAAGTAAGATACGACACTCATAATATTGATTCTGATTATAAAGCCCTTATTGTTAGCTATGGCACTATGAGCAGAGTCTGTAAAACCGCTATCGATAACTTGAAAGCTGAAAATTTTGAGGTAGGCATGATAAGACCACAAACGCTTTTTCCTTTTCCGACAACGGCAATTAGAGATGCCGCTTCAAAAGATAGCTGTAAAACGGTTGCAAGCATTGAGATGAGCATGGGACAAATGATGGAAGATGTTGAACGGTCCGTTCAAGGGAAACGCCCTATTAACTGGTATGGAAAATGTGGCGGCGATGTGCCAACCCCGGAAGAAGTAATGGATTTTATAAAATCGTTGTAATAACTTTGGATCAACATAACACAAGGAGCAGTTATTATGGGAAAAACATTCAAAAAACCGGAAGCCCTTTCCGACCAAATTAGCCACTACTGCCCGGGGTGCACCCATGGCATCATTCATCGGTTAATTGCTGAAGTAATTGATGAATTGGAAATTAGAGAGCGCACGGTGGGTATCGCACCCGTTGGATGCGCAGTTTTGGCCTATAATTATTTTACATTTGATTTTCAGGAGGCAGCACACGGCCGTGCTCCCGCAATGGCAACAGGAATAAAACGGGTTCGGCCCGATCTAATAGTCTTCAGTTATCAGGGTGACGGCGACCTGGCAAGTATAGGAATGGGAGAGATTATTCATGCCGCCAACCGGGGAGAAAAGTTTACAACGATCTTTGTTAACAATGCGGTTTATGGAATGACCGGTGGTCAGATGGCGCCGACAACCATGCCTGACCAGCGCACTACGACCTCTCCTCTAGGAAGAAACGTAGAAGAGGTTGGGATGCCTATTAAGGTGGCAGAATTGATTACAGCGCTTCAAACTCCCGGATATGTAGTAAGACAAACGGTGATAAAACCAAAGTATATTGTAAGGGCAAAGAAAGCCTTAAAAAAAGCATTTATATATCAGATGGAAAATCGATGTTTTAGTCTGGTGGAAATCGTGAGCACATGCCCGACAAACTGGGGGCTTACTCCGGTGGAAGCAATAAAGTGGACCGAGGAAAATATGCTGCCCTATTATGAGCTGGGAGAGTTCAAAACACCTGAGCAACCTAAGGAGGAAGCCTAATGCAAAGTGAAGTGATGTTTGCCGGTTTTGGTGGTCAAGGAATTTTGTTAATAGGAAAAATCTTTGCTCAGACGGCTATGGAAGAAGGTTTTGAAGTGTCGTGGGTGCCTTCCTACGGCCCGGAAATGCGCGGTGGAACCGCATACTGTACGGTGGTTATCAGCGACAGACCTATTGGTTCACCAATTATTAGAAATCCGCAGCACCTGATTGCCATGAACCGTCCTTCACTGGAAAAGTTTGCGCAATTTGTCAAGCCAAACGGGATTATTATAATCAACAGTTCACTAATACCTATTGGTGCAGGGCGTAATGATGTTGATGAATTAAAAGTACCGGCTGTTGAAATTGCCCAGGAACTGGGCAGCACAAAGGCGGCAAATATTGTGGCCCTCTCTGCATTTGTTGCTCGAAGTAAAATAGTCAATTTTGACATTTTACGCGACACTGTAAAAGAGGAGTTTTCTAATAAAGAAAAGCTTATCCCGCTTAACATGAAGGCATTAGATGAGGGTGAAAAGGCTGCATCAAAATATGGCAAAAA
>CAZQOH010000262.1:0-3879 GCA_964594355.1 uncultured Desulfobacterales bacterium | reverse complement strand
AGAAACTCACCGAAGATCAGGAGCTTTACCTTAAAAAAGTATTGACTCAGCTTGAGGAAGGCGGACTGCCCAAACAGACAGCAAAAAATACATTAAAAGCCTTGGATGCGCTTAAAGATGAGCAGGTAAATCCGTTCAAGGTACTGGTAGTACTCCATAACCATATACCCTATAGGTTGCTGCAAAGCCATTATGCCGAACAGAACCCCTCCGTCTTCGGAAAACGTGAAGTGATACTCTCATTATATCTGACAGGTGATTAAATATGAATAAACAACAGGCGCAACAGATTATCAGGGACACTTTGGAAAGCTCTTTTGATAAAAATGGGTTTACTTGGTTCATTAAAAATCTTCTTAACAAGATTGAGGACGCTCCCTTTACTTACCAGGGGAATTATATCCCTGACGCTTATAAACAATACATCAAAACATTGGAACGGATTGGCAAATTCAGTGACGCGGAAAACAGCATTGATATCCTTGTCATAACCTTACAGAAAGAGACATCACTTGAACACGCCCGTACCATGCAACGAAATTTTATCGCTTGGTATCTAAACGGCAGCCGGGGTGGAAAGATGAAGGACGCAGCACTTGCCGCCTTTGTATCGCCAGACAAAGCCGACTGGCGCTTTTCGCTGGTCAAAATTGATTACAAATTTGAAAAGACAAAAACCGGTAGATTGAAGGTGAAGGAAGAGTTCACTCCTGCCCGGCGTTGGTCGTTTCTGGTAGGTGCCAATGAAAAAAGCCATACCGCCCAAAGCAGGTTAGTCAATATTCTGGCTAATGATGAGCAAGCCCCAACCCTGAAAGAGATCGAAAATGCCTTCGATATTGAAACCGTCACCAAAGAGTTTTTCCTTAAATACCGCGAACTTTTCTTGCGTACCAAAGATGAACTGGACCGGGTTATGGAAAATAACCCAAAAGTCGAGGCTGATTTTGAAGCCAAAGGTATGGATACGGTCAACTTCACCAAGAAATTGCTGGGCCAAATTGTATTTCTCTACTTTCTACAGAAAAAAGGTTGGTTTGGCGTTGAACGCGATGATGCTTGGGGCACTGGATCAAAACAGTTTTTACGGGAACTGTTCAGGAAAAAGCACGGCGATTACAACAATTTCTTTAATGATATCTTAGAACCACTTTTTTATGAAGCTCTACGTATTGACCGTAGACATGACGACGGGTATTATAGCAGGTTTAACTGTAAAATCCCCTTTTTAAATGGTGGTCTTTTTGACCCTATCGGGAATTATGACTGGGTGCACACCGATATTCTGCTGTCCGACGGTTTATTTTCAAATGAAAATAAAACCAAAGAAGGTGATCACGGCGATGGCATTTTGGATATTTTCGACCGCTATAACTTTACGGTAATGGAAGACGAACCGCTTGAAAAAGAAGTAGCTATAGACCCAGAACTGCTAGGTAAAGCTTACGAAAAATTCAATGCCATACGTCCTGATAATTATGACAAATTCAAAAAAGCACTAAAAAGTGGTAGAAAAGGCGAGGAAAACAAATTCAATAAAAAATTTGGCGTCTATTACACACCCCGTGAGATCGTCCACTATATGTGTCAGCAAAGTCTTATTAATTACCTGTATACCTCAATAAATAATAGCGCCATTTCCTACAATAAAATTGGTGATAATCAAACCGATACATTGGGTAATAAAGCAAAGAAAGGTCAGCTGAACCTCACTAGTGAACATCGATTGAATCCCAAAATGAGCAAAAAAGATATCGAAACCCTGATCCACATTGGCGAACATATCAGTGAAAATGAAGCATGGGTAATAAGCACAGGCAAAGAAACTAAAACCTATTCTCGCAAACTATCTAAAAGCATTCGTGACAATGCACCGTTGATTGATGCTAAACTAGCAGAAATCACAGTTTGCGACCCGGCGGTGGGTTCTGGTGCTTTCCCTGTGGGAATGATGAGTGAGATTGTAAAAATCAGAAATGTGCTGTCGAAGTTTGTTCAGGATAAAACCCGCACGACTTATGAATTTAAGCGCCGTTGCATAGAACATTCACTTTTTGGCGTGGATATTGACCCGGGCGCGGTGGAAATTGCTAAGCTCCGACTTTGGCTCTCTCTGGTGGTGGATGAAGTGGATATTATAAATATCAAGCCTTTACCAAATTTGGATTATAAAATTGTTCGTGGTAATTCGTTGATTGGTTTTCCTGAAGATTGGGAATCACCAATAGTAAAAGAAATTGAAAGGTTAAAAGATGACTATTTGAATGAGACGAACCCAACAAATAAAAATAGCCGGAAAAAAACTATTGATGAAAAATTGAATAAGAGGTACGAAAATTCATTAAAAACTTTCGGCTATAAAATTGACTTTGATTTTCGCATGGTTTTTTCTGAAGTATTTCATGAGCAAGCCAGCCCTGAGCGTCGTCGAAGTGGCGGATTTGATGTGGTGATTGCAAATCCTCCTTACATTAGAATTCATAAACAAGATAAACGATATAAAGAACAAATAAAGCGTTTGTACTATTCAGCATTTAAGGATTATGATATTTACATTCTATTTTTTGAAAAAAGTTTGAATATCTTAAAAAATAATGGTGTAATGACCTATATTACACCTGACAAGTATTTAATTCGAGAATATGGTAATAAGATAAGAAAATTATTGTTAGATAATAAAATAATAGAACTTTTCGATGTTTCACGGGCAAAAGATATATTTAATGCAGCTACTTATCCTTTAATTTCAATATTTATGAAAAGTCCAAGTGATGAATTAATAACTTCTAAATTTGCCAGAACCATTAAAAATATTTACCAGGATTTTGAAGAAATTCAAATCGACCATAGCAAGTGCAAAGAAAATAATTTAATTGAATTAATTCATCCTAATAATAGAATAATCTTGGACAAAATATACCGTAATAGCAAATATTTGTCTGATATATTAACAAAAAAACAAATATTTTGCGGAACCCCTCGGGCAAAAGATTATCATAGCTGGCCCAAATATATCACCAAAGAAAAAAACGGGAGGAATTCGCTTAGATTATTAGTTTGTTCTCATATGGTGCCATATCATATAGATAAAAAAAAGATCGTAAGAACTTTAGGCTTATCTATAAAAGAACCATATTTTATTAATAAAATTGGCGCTGTTTCTGAATCAAGGTGGGTAGATTTTAAATTTGTTCCTAAAATACTGATTAGAGGAAATGATACTAGATTAACTTCAGTACTAGATGAAATAGGTTCTGTTTTTATTGGCATATATGGGATAAAAGCTGAAGGTAAAATAAAAAACAACTACAAGTTTTTACTTGCACTTTTAAATTCCGAATTATATCAATGGATTTTTTCAATTAAGAATCATTCTGTTAAAATTGCAGGGGATTTCTTTTCAATTAATACTCCCCAACTTATGAGATTACCATATAAAGAAAACTCCTCTCAAGAAAGGGATATTATTATTATAGTTGACCAAATCCTCCATATCACCAAAGATAACAAATACCTCCAAAACCAACAAAAACAAGCCAAAGTAAAATCCCTTGAAACAAAAATCGACCAACTTGTTTATAAAATCTATGACCTCACTCCGGATGAAATTAAAATCGTAGAAGGTGAAAATTCCAAATGACCGAAACACATAAATTCGGAGGTAACTGGACAGAAGAAAAACTCAAACAAGTGGAAAAATACCTTAAAGCTTATGCTACTATTATGAATAAGCAAAACTTTCGGTTTGCTTATATTGACGCTTTTGCCGGTACCGGATATAGAGAAGAAAAAAATAAAACTGACGACCAAATATTTCTGTTCCAACAAAACGATATAAAAGAGATTGAAACATATTCAAAAGGCTCTGCTCGTATTGCT
>CAZQOH010000261.1:0-3901 GCA_964594355.1 uncultured Desulfobacterales bacterium | reverse complement strand
TAGAACGCTTCAAATTGTACCCACGATAAGCTCGGAAGTTCAGACGCTGGTCAATCGGAACATATTTATGACAACCGGTATATAGGTTCCGTCTTTAATCATCTGTGAAGGTTTGAATATTTCCTTGTTGAACTTTTCGATATCCCTTCTGTCTGTTATTTGCTGTACCCCCAATTGAGCGAAAATACTCAATTGGATGTTATTTGTTATTGGTTATTCGTTATTTGAAAATGTATTTGTCACGGTTTCATATATCTATCAGCAATGAGATATAAAACCGATAAATGATAATCCGTAAACCAATAACCATTAACGATTAACGGATAACGCCTAATCGAGTTTTGACTCGACTAGGGTGTACCATAGTTGTATAATTATCCAAGTCCTTTGAATTAGCGTCAATCCAGCTCAATAAATGCAGTCTAATCAGCAAAAAACTTTACCTCCATTTCGACAGTCAATGAATCCGTGTCCGTCAATCGCTTAGCAAGTCCCATAATTTTTGGAAGTTCATATCCAAAGAAATATCGACAAGTATAATATTTGCCCTGATAAAAATTAAATTCAGCTGCTGAAAGATCATCCTGCATGGCCTTTTGCGCCGCAATGGCTTGGAGCAACCATTGCCATCCGATGCTAACAATCCCGAAAAGTTCCAGATATATGGTTGCATCCGCCAGAAAAACTTCCGGACCTTTTTCCTTTGCCATCGATGTTAAATGTATCGTCACCATCTGAAGCTTCTTCAAGGCGTCAGCCAACTGCTCTGCCAAAGTCTTAAGAACAGGGATGTGCTTTGCAGCATTAATAATTTTTTCAACTTCCTCCAGAAAAAGAGTAAAGGCTTTACCGTTTTTCATAATAATCTTGCGGCCCAAAAGGTCCATTCCTTGAATGCCTGTGGTGCCTTCATGGATGGGGTGAATACGCATATCACGATAATATTGTTCCACAGGGAAATCTTCGCAATATCCGTATCCGCCAAAACATTGGATGCTCTGACTGGTCGAAAGAATCCCCATTTCAGAAGGATATGTCTTTGCGACAGGCGTTAAAAGGTCAAGTAGGAGAGCATATTTTTCTTTCTCTTCAACGATTACACCTTTTTGCATATCTTCATATTTAGAGCATTGCATTAAAAGGGAAAGAGATCCCTCAACCACAGCACGCTGAAACAACAGCATCCGTCTAACATCGACATGTTCAATAATGGAAACCTGGGGAGATAATGGGTCTTTGCTTAACAACTTCCTGCCCTGTAGACGCTCTTTGGAATATTCCAGGGCCGCATAATAAGCCGCCGAGGCGATAGCTGTCGCCCCCAATCCGACTCCTATGCGTTCTTCATTCATCATCTGAAACATATAGACCAGCCCTTTATGAGGCTCTCCCACCAGATAACCGCGGCAATCGCCTTTTTCACCAATGCTCAGTTCGGTTGTGGGAGTGCCCCTGTATCCCATTTTATGAAAAATCTGGGATGTCACAATGTCATTGGATACCAGCTGACCATTCTCATCAATCCGTTTTTTGGGGACAATAAACAGAGAAACCCCTTTTACTCCAGGGGGGCCGCCTTCGATTTTTGCCAGCATCAGGTGGATGACGTTTTCAACACCGTTGTGGTCTCCGGCGGAAATAAATACCTTCCGACCATTTATATGATAATAACCCTCCCCGGTCGATTCCGCCATTGTGCAAATATCGGTAAGAGAACTGCCCGCCTGAGGTTCGGTCAAGGCCATGGTTCCTTGCCACTTGCCCATCAGTATGTTTTCTACATAGGTCTCTTTCAGATTGTCATCTGCAAAGGACGTAATCAAACGCGCTGCCCCTGAACCAAGACCAACAAAGGCGCTGGCCGAATAATTGGCCGCGGAAAACATCATACTGCAGCAGCTTGCAACTAAAAGAGGCATCTGTTCTCCATCGTATTGTGTGGGAAAAGTTGCCCCAATCCAGCCTCCTTCTCCGAACTCTTTCATCATTTTTCCCACCTGGGGATGAACCCTCACCTCTCCGGCCACTAATTCCGGTGGGTTTCGATCCATTTCTTCAAAGATCGGCCACATAAGTTTGGTTGATAGCTTCAGGGCGGCATCCAATACCATATCAAACATTTTTCGATTATGTTGTTTGAAATACGGGTATTCAGTAAGCTCGAGGACATCGAAAACCTCATAAAGTAAAAATTTCAAATTCCGCATACTAACAAATTTTTTTGCCATTGATTTCTCCTGTTTATTTTGAGAACTACTATATGTACTTTTTTATTATAAATATTTTATTTTCTTGATGAACTTTAGCGTAATATGCTATTATACCATGGTTTCGACTAATATCGGCGCATGGCTACAATGTAAGTATATCTTTTAGTCTTTATTGATAAATTGTTTTAGAACCAACATCTCTTTAAAAAGTAGATATTTAAAAACTATATCTTGTAGTTTATGACAAAAGCAAGCAGAAAGGGGGATGTTGGATCTGTATTATTATGAAATCGCTTAAAAAGTTACCTAAACATTTTAGGGAAAAAATTCGTTATATTTTGACGGATATTGATGACACACTTACTTTAAATGGTCGTTTGCCTTCAGTGGTCTTTGTTGCGATGGAGCGTTTGCAGGATGCAGGATTACATACCGTACCGATTACCGGAAGACCGGCCGGATGGTGCGATCATATTGCACGAATGTGGCCTGTGGATGCAGTAGTTGGAGAAAATGGGGCATTTTATTTTAGCTATGATGAACAACAGAAAAAGATGAGGAGACGATACTGGAAATCAGAAGCTGAGAGAGAAGAAGATCGCAATAAACTAGAAATTATCAAGCAAAATATTTTGAGTAAAATTCCCGGATGTCGTGTCTCTGCCGACCAGGCATATCGTGAAGCGGACCTTGCAATTGACTTTTGTGAAGATGTTCCTCCCCTTCCTATGGAAGACGTCGAACAAATTGTTCGATACTTTGAGGAAGCAGGCGCTCAGGCTAAAATCAGCTCGATCCATGTGAACGGTTGGTTTGGAAGCTATGACAAACTAGCTATGACCCGCATTCTGTTTGATGAAGTTTTTAAAATAAATTTGAATAAGATCAGAGAAGAGGTGATCTTTACCGGAGATTCACCCAATGATGCTCCGATGTTTGCTTTTTTTCCACATTCTGTAGGCGTGGCCAATATCTTGAATTTTAAAGGGAAAATAGCCATTGAACCTGCCTGGATAACAAAAAATGAAGGTGGATACGGGTTTTCAGAGATGGTTGAAAGGCTTCTTTCTTTAGACATCGTCAAATAGTTGAGTGGTTGATTGGTTGAAAAAGTAACCTATTTCAAAGGCGGCAGACTCGGGTGAATCTGAACCGTGGACTATGTTTGCCTGGATGTCACTTGCAAAATCCCTGCGGATAGTGCCCTCTGCAGCCTCTCTGTAATCGGTGGCCCCCATTATTTCACGGTTTTTCTTAATAACATTTTCGCCTTCAAGAATCATGACAACCACAGACCCGGATGCCATAAAATCCGTCACACTGTCAAAAAAGGGTCGTTCTTTATGCACAGCATAAAAACCTTCTGCCTGCGTCTTCGTCATCCTGATCATTTTCATGGCAATGATTTTTATATCCTTGTTTTCAAAGCGTTTTATAACTTCACCAATGAGCTTCCGCTCAACACCATCCGGTTTGATAATAGATAAAGTTCTTTCCATAATTTTCTTATCCTCTCTGTAAAATTTTAATTTCCGGTGCCATATCAAAAGGGAATCTTTAAGTCAACTGTTGAAACATTTGCAAAACGCCCCCTTTTGCCCAAATAGCGCTGTCGCTTCACTAAAGTGCCCGCGTTAGACTCAAATTTTAGTCCTCAAAATACTCAATGTATTCCTGTGGCTAAAATTTTC
>CAZQOH010000260.1:0-3919 GCA_964594355.1 uncultured Desulfobacterales bacterium | reverse complement strand
ATCAGTTTCCAAATCTTGTAAAATTTACCAATATCCGACATGGAATTTTTACAAGGAAAGGCGGTTTTAGCAAAAATCCTTACCGGAGTCTGAATGTAAGCTTCGGTCTTGGAGATGATGAAACTAATGTTAAGCAGAACAGAAATATTGTTTCACAATGTTTAGATGAAAAAGAACTTGTTTTTGCAAGGCAGATTCACGGAACAAAAATAATACAATTTAAAGAGAATAAAAAGAACTACATTCAGGAAATTTCAGACACACCCCCTGTTGGGGATGCAATGATTACAAATATACCCGGAAAGAATCTCGTAGTTCAAATAGCTGATTGCCAGTCCATCTTTATGTATGACCCTGTTCTATGTGTGATTGCAAATGTTCATTCAGGTTGGCGTGGAAGCATAAACAATATTACTAGTCATACAATACTGATGATGGAAAAAAATTTTGGGTGCAATCCACCAGATATTGTGGCAAGTATCAGCCCATCTCTCGGACCATGCTGTTCGGAGTTTATCAACTTCAAAAAAGAAATCCCTAAAAAGTTCTGGAAATATAGGGATGGTTCTAATCACTTTGATTTTTGGATGGCAACGTGTGACCAACTCAATGATGCTGGAATTTTATCAGAAAATATATATTTAAGTAGAATATGCACAAAGTGTAGTAAAGACTTATTTTTTTCATATCGTGGCGAGGGTGTTACTGGAAGGTTTGCGGCGGTTATCGGTCTTAAATAGTGTCAATATTTATAGTGATTTGACTAACAACATGTTGACATTTAGTTGTAGCTTTCAGGTATCTTGCCACAAAAGCACCAGGAAATTAAGTTTATGTAAATTAAAAAATGATCACGAAAACGCGAAAAATTGAAAGCGCGAAATATAATTATGTTTTTCATATTTTTGTACTTTTGTGATATTTTTTTTCTTTGCGTCTTTGTGTCTAAGTGGCTGAATAATTACATTTAATTTTGGATTAAAGTATATGTATCAGGAGAAGGTTCAGGTTCTTTGTAACAAAAAAGTAGGTCCAATATATTATAAAATTGGTCTTAAATGTCACAGGGGATATTTAGATGCAAAACCAGGCCAGTTTATCATGCTACGCCTTGTAGACCAAACCTTTCCTCTTCTTCGGCGCCCTTTTTCAATACACAAACTGATAATTAACAAAGGAGCCGTAGAAGGTATTGAGCTTCTTTACAAGGTAGTAGGGGAGTGCACTCGAAAGCTTTCCGGATTAAAAAATGGTGATGTTGTCGATATTGTTGGACCGTTAGGTAATGGTTTTATAATTCCGGACAATTTTCATCGTATATTTCTTGTTGCCGGAGGTATCGGAGTTGCCCCGATGCTTTTTTTGGCTTCTTCTCTTCAGAAAAGAAATGTTGATCCTTTAAAATGCAGGGTATTTATAGGAGGAAGGTCAAAGACCGATCTTTTGTGTGTGGATGATTTCATTAACCTCGGAATAAAAGTTCACGTTACTACAGATGATGGAAGTGTAGGAGATAAGAGTTTTGTAACTCATCCTTTAGAAATCGAGGTTAATAAAAAAAAGCCGGACGTCATTTTTGTTTGTGGACCTTTGGAAATGTTAAGATGTGTTGTTAATATTGCAAAAACGCATACCGTGCCATGTCAGGTTTCTATAGAAACAATTATGGCCTGTGGTATAGGAGCCTGTCTTGGCTGTGCTGTTGAAAGTAAAGAAACGGCAAATAAATATAAACATGTCTGTATAGATGGACCGGTTTTCGATGCAAAAATATTGAAGCTTGAAGCTGGTATTTGAATCGTTAATTTTAAGGAACTCGTAAAAAAATTTCAATTTTGCGTTGACTTGACCATAATCTTGTGTTAGGTGCACTTTACTTTAAAAGGGGCGGTACTTACAGCTTGAACTTGAATCCCGCTATAACGGGAAACATTTTTCAAAAGCCTCAGGACTTGGTTTAAGTCCAAGAGGGCATTCTTTTCCATGAAAAGAGAGACTAGGCGAACTTTAAAAGAACTGGCATATTACAGCAGTCTAGGTTTTTCCGTATCTCTTTCAATTGTAATTGGTCTTGCCATAGGGGTATATCTTGATAGGAAAGTTTTCAACACCACTCCGTGGCTAACGCTTATTTTTCTTGGACTTGGGATCGCAGCAGGATTTCGGAATATTGCACTTGCAATAAAAAAGAGTAAGAAACTCTAACAACATATATCGTCAAATCAATATCTTAACTACTTAACGAGGTCTGAACAAGGAAGATTTTCAATTGGAAATACAATACCGGCTTATAAAATTTATTACTCGTACAAATTGGATCCTGTTTTTTATTGCAAGCATATTGGGATTTGTCATATCACCACCTGCTTTTGCCAAAGGGATTTTCTTTGGAGGGCTAATAGTTACAATCAACTTCCATATGCTGTCCAGAACACTTAAAAATGCGTTTACTCCCTCTCATCTTTCTTCATATAACGTGATTTTGGCAAAGTATTATGTGCGTTTTGTTGTGAGCGGGATTATTATTTTTATACTCATTGCAAAGGGTTATGTTAACCCCATAGGTCTTATTATCGGCCTTTCTATTGTAGTTGCCAGTATAATCCTTGCAACTATATTTGAATTAAAAAGACTTATTTTAAAGGAGGCAGTTTAAGGATGGAACATCCCTATCTCTTTTTTATCAAATTTTTTGAGTTGATTGGATTGGGACATTTTGCCCATTCATACCCTCATGTAGTTTATTCATGGGTTGTTATGATTTTGCTCATAGTTTTAGGAGCCATTGCAGCAAAGAGTGTTAACATGATTCCAACTAAGGCTCAAAACGTATTTGAAGTCATTGTTTCAGGAATTGAAGAATTTATGGTCGATGTTACGGGTGAAGAAGGACGCTGGCTATTTCCGATAGCTGCTACTGTATTTCTTTATATTTTTACCTGCAACTTGATAGGACTTGTCCCGGGGTTTTTCCCTCCAACCGCAAGTTTGAACACAACCGGTTCATGTGCGTTGACGGTGGTTGTATTTACCCACATTATCGGCATCAAATATCATGGTGTAAAATATATTAAACACTTTTTAGGACCGGTATGGTGGATGATTCCTATTATTTTTCCCATCGAAGTCATTGGTCATCTTGCACGTATTTTATCACTTTCCTTTCGACTCTTTGGTAATATAATGGGGCATGAATTGGTTTTAATGATTCTTTTCTTTCTGGCGGGTGCATTCTTTGCTCCGCTGCCGATAATGACACTTGGTATTTTTGTATCCTTAGTCCAGGCATTTGTCTTCTTTTTACTTTCGATCATGTATTTTACAGGTGCCATGGAACATGCGCATTAAATTGAAAATTTAAGATTGAAAGGGTTTGACAATATTCAATCTTCAATTGAAAAGTTTTTATGGGAAAATGGAAGAAGCCCATCAAATAAAATAAAAGGAGGCTAGTATGGAAGTACAAGCATTAAATTTTTTCATTGCCAGCGTTACTGCTGCCGGGTTCGGGATTGCAATTGCAGCCTTTGGTTGCGGTATTGCCCAGGGTATCGGCTTGAAGTCCGCAGTTGAAGGTATTGCCAGAAATCCCGAGGCATCAGGTAAGGTTACGGTCACTATGTTAATTGGCCTTGCGATGATCGAATCACTGTGTATTTATGCACTGGTTGTTGCGTTGATTCTTATCTATGCACACCCTCAGGCATCTGCAATTGCAGCACTGTTTGCTCACTAAGAGACAGAGATTCCATAAGCGACAAAAAAAGGGCTACTCATATATATGGAGTAGCCCTTTTTATTTGTGAGCTTTGTGATATAAATAAAAATGTTCTTTTCTGCTCCGGTTTATATCATAAGCGCTATCTAAGCAGTTAATTATTGACATTTGTTTAAGCTATCGCCTATGCCAGCTTATCCG
>CAZQOH010000259.1:0-3944 GCA_964594355.1 uncultured Desulfobacterales bacterium | reverse complement strand
AAGGATATAAGATCCATCTGTTTTTTTTATGGGTTCGCTCGATTGAGATCGCCCGGGAGCGTATCGCCGGTCGTGTGAAAAGAGGCGGTCACAATATCCCGGAAAATGTTGTACATCGTCGTTTTAATAAAGGTATATCCAACCTTTTTAATATTTATCGGCCTTTGATGGATTATTGGGCTGTTTTTGACAATTCCGGTGATTTGCCTTCAATGATTGTTTCGGAAGAATCGGGAAAGCTCAAAATTGTTGATGACGAATTGTTTGAGTTGATGGTTAAAAATACGGGGGAAAAATGACAAAAACGAAGTTGTCCGACATTCCTATTGGAATAAGAGCGGAAGAGGCCTTGAAAAAGGCTGTTGCAGATGCAATTGCAGATCACAAACGTTCCGGTGATCCTATAGTTATCTGGCGGGATGGAAAAGTAGTTAAAATACCTGCTGATCAAATCGAGCTCCGTGAACATCAGGCCGGATACGAATTAAAGTAGCTGTGAAATATTCGAAATGTATTTCAAAAAGATATGTGCCTTTTGATAATGGCAGAAAAAGACTACGCGCTTATTTTGAAAGAAACGAACTGCCCGGACCCGTTTCGGGTGGCAGCGTTAAATGTTTACCGCGATATGGCCAGGGAAAAATAAAATGAAATCGAAACTGTCTTTATCATCCTTTTGCCTAAAAAATTTCAAGGCCGTGCAGAACAGTAAAACAATCAGGTTTAAGCCTTTGCTTGCCAAAGAAATTACAGATTTTAGTAGGATTTGGATTGGGTAATAAAAAAGGAACTTGAAAAAATGAAGAAAACCCGAATGGCCCTGAAACCTTATCTGGACAAAATTACCGAACATTGCCGCACCCTTTCGAAAAAAGAATTAACAGATGTGATAATTAGTCTGGCAAAGGATGCCACAACCTCCTCCAGAGTCCAATTTTTAAAAAAAATCGGAAAAAGCCGGATTGAACACATTGTCTCCAACAAATACCGGCGCGCCTACGCAAGGGCTGCGCAGGTGCTCGGGTCTTTGGCCGAAGCCTATACGGCCATGGAACAAAAAAACAAGGCTGTCAAAATACTGCATAAATACTATAATGAAAAATATAACAGGTTCAGTGCATTCCGCCGGGAGGTAAAAGCCGTTGTAAAGGATTCGGATCTATTGAAAAATCTCGGGTTTTTAAAATAAAGCTTTTCGTAATATTTTAGCTGTTTGAAAACCAACAACCTTCAAAGGTAATAAAATTTAAACCGTGTAAAATTGTGTTTGTCAAATCATTCAAATAAATAATAGGCTCAATCAATCGCAAATTATGAAATGAATTTTCAGTAAATATTCTGCCATGAAAAAAGAAGAACTGTGTAAATTATTGAACGAATTACGCTCATTACCATCTGAAACAGAGTGGGTGGAATTCAAAGCGGCAAAAATTCACAACTTACTTTTTGAATTATCGGTTAAAACAAATAAAATCAAGAATATAGGTTCCCGCAAGCTCCCTCAGTGGGTTTTGCTAAAAAATAATAAAAATAAAAAAAATAAAAGCATTTCCAGAAAAAAATACTGTAATACTTATAAATTCAACCTGTTATCTCTTGATAAAATTAACAATAAAATTGTTTTAACAAAAGCAAAAACTATATTTAATACATAGGTTCATGTAATATTTTTTGCAAAGCGTTACGGATTCACTAACGAAGAACTCGACTTTATAATCAACTACGACATCAAATACCGCATGGGCAAAAAGTTAAACCCGTGAAACTGTGTTTATCAAATAATTCAATAAAGAGGTTTGGACATGTAAAACGAGAAGATGTTGACACCTTATTGTTTAATAAACTGCCTGACGTGCTTACACTATTACAGAAAAAAAATAAAATCGGCAATCTGCTGACAAAGCTCAGGAAAAGTGGATTAATCATTAATACCGGAAGTCGAACAGCTTCTCGCTGGGAACTTATTAAGAAAGGATAGTTGGATTTTAAGAAAGGTTTAAGAAAGAAACACGAACAAATATCTATATATCGTCCTTAAATTTTGTCTGATACAATATAGCCCTGCATATTGTGGTTTCCTTTCTTTTTTTACTGAAAATAGTATCTGCGAAATAAGAAAGCTCAAACTAATATCTGAACATGAACGCTTACCAGAGTAAAATACTTCTGGTGTTACAAGCTCTTGCATTACATGAATAACAAAAGTAGGAAAAAGACCGGATATTATTGCAAAAAAGAAAGATCCGCAGCCAAGGAGAGACGTGAACAAATGGCAGCTATCAAAAGGAAGAAAACAGACGACAAACAACTCATCCTGCTTGTTAAACGGGGTGAAAGTGAAAACCTTGAATTAAAAAAACAACTGGTCAGCGGACGGCTGCAGCAAAAACATCAGATTATTGTAGTTACCAATAACGCCAATATTGTTGTCAATGGAGATACAGAGAATATAGTAGCTCTTGATGTCTGTGCGTGCCAGACCCGTATTATATGTCAAAACAGTTTTCAGAAAACAGAAGTCCGAAATGAAATATGCCGGGTAATGGAGGGGGGAAAGAGGCATTCAACCTTCGTTATAAACTGATTGGTGAAGGAGGTAAGCATGTTTGACAGCAAGGAAAAATTGCTCGCTAAAATCCGGCTTGGAGAGGATAGCATTCTTGAGCTTAAGGCGGTCAGTTTCCGTGGGAACAAGATTGCCGGTCCGAAGCGTGATGATCTTGCGGATGAAGTGGCAGCGTTTGGCAATTCCTTCGACGGGGTGCTTTTATTGGGAGTGGATGATAAGACCAGGGATGTAGATGGTATTTCCTTGGATAAGCTGGATATTGTCGAAACATTCGTGCGCGAGATCTGTAGTGATTCTATTGATCCTCCACTCAACGTAAGGATTGTTCGCATGATGTTGCCCGATTCACAGGGGATTGAGCAAGCAATCATTAAACTGGATATACCGCGCAGCCTTTTTGTTCATAAAAGTTCCCGCGGGTATTTCTACCGTTTGGGTAGCTCCAAACGTGAAATGAAACCGGATTATCTCGCTCGTCTGTTTCAACAACGCAGTCAGGTCCGACTGATTCGATTTGAAGAACAGCCTGTTCCTCAATCAAGCATTAATGATTTATCCGAAGAATTCTGGCGTAGATTCACAGCCCGATCCAAGGAATCTTCAGAAGTTGTCTTATTGAAACGAGGTCTACTGGCAAAAGAGGAAAACGGCAACCTTCGTGCATCCGTGGCTGGAATACTGCTGTGCTGTGGGCAGCCGGAACACTTTCTGCCCAATGCCTTTATCGAAGCTGTACGCTATCGAGGCACAATGCAGGACTCCAATTACCAGATTGATGCCCAAAAAATTCGAGGAACTCTGGATCAGCAGATTAAACAGGCAATGGCATTTCTGATGAGGAATCAGGTAGTAACGGCAACAAAGAAATTGCATCGTGTTGAAGTACCTCAATTCAGTGAAAGAGCAGTCTTTGAAGCTGTAGTAAATGTCGTGGCTCATCGCGATTACTCTGTGTCAGGGTCCAAAATCCGCTTTTTTATGTTTGATGACCGGCTTGAAATATATTCACCAGGAGCACTGCCTAATACTGTTACCGTTGATAATATAGCTCTGCGGCAGGCTACACGGAACGAATTGATTACAAGCTTGCTTGCCGAGAGCCCTATCGCAGAAACGATTGGCGATGTGGAACGAGGTTTTTATATGGAAAAGCGCGGAGATGGAGTTCCGATAATCTTAAACGAAAGTAAAAATCTTTCCGGTAAAACGCCGGTTTATCAGCTTATCGATGATTCAGAACTTCTATTGACTATTTATGCTGCTGAAAAGGCATAATGGATAATATATGTTACGATGATTTTAATACGTGAAAACATATATAGGATAACGTAATGAAAACAGATCAAATTCTTTTAGATCATGGCGGTGGAGGAAA
>CAZQOH010000258.1:0-3963 GCA_964594355.1 uncultured Desulfobacterales bacterium | reverse complement strand
GATATGCGAACACTTTTGAACGTTATTAAACCATTACATCAAATTATTAAGAGTCCTATTGCCCCATAAAATCCAAAGCCAATTTATTGAACTCTTCCGCACGTTCATAGTTGGGGACATGACCAGCATTATCCAGTATCTCAAAGCGAGATCCTTTCAATATATTGTGCATTTCCTCGCCTTTCTGCAGCGGAATGGCTTTGTCCTCCCTGCCCCATACAATTAAAATCGGTACATCCAGTTGGGATAGCTGTTGTAATTGATCACTGAGTGTATGGAAGAATTGCTTGCGCAGGATTGTTAGAGAGCACTCCATTGTGCCTTTGACCTTATGAAACCGTGTCACGCTTTCAAAGTAGCTATCCGTAAGGAGCTCCTTATTGTGAATAAAAAGATCTGCCAGATTTTTCCGCCGAATGAAATCAGTGTTAAGCCCCAAAAAGAACTCGCCAATTCCTGGCAGGTTAAAAAATTTCCCAGTTAGAGGCAGAGCATGGGGCACACCGGCAGCGTCCACTAGTATAAGATTGATCAGTCTCTGCCTGTGCTGTACACAAAACCAAATAGCGGTACCCCCTCCCATAGACTGGCCTCCTAAAGAGGCACGTTGAATACCAAGGGCATCCATAAACATCAATACTTGATCCGAGTATAACTGATACCCGTAGTCAAGAGGTTCTCGCGTGCTGTATCCAAATCCCCAAAGGTCAAGGGCATAGACCTTGAATTGTTTTGCCAGCACTTCTATGTTTCTTTCCCAGAGATATGAATCGTAAAAGAAGCCATGTAAAAGGATTATTGCTTCTCCATCACCCTTCTCGATATAGTGTGTGCTACGCCCGTCCAAATCAATGAATTTACCCTTTGCGTATTTGTTGGCCCAAACGTCAAGGGGTTGACTGTCCCAACTGATGAAATCAGACATATCTCGACCTCCTTTTATACTGTTATGGTGTTGAAAATTACCCTTAACATCTACAAGAAAATAGACGGATCATTCTTTAAATCGATTAAACAAAATCTGAGAATCGAAACTTTTTACAAAACCTTCGAAGCGGCCATATCCAATAGAATTTATTCGATCCATAATTGGACACGAATGTATTGTGATTTCAAACTGCCCATGGTTCAGAGAAACGAAATAATTGGTCTACCCCCTCAAATATCGAATATCGCAAAAGATTCAACCAGTCGATAGATTAGTCTTTGTTGGATTAAAGTGTAATCATCAATCCACCTATCTACGCGATTACCTGAATTTATACACAATGATATTTACAATAATTAAGATTCAAGTCAGCTAAATCATGTTCTTATTCTTGAAGTATTGTCGGTAACCTTCAATCGTTATTGGTATCAAAGCGCGCAAAGAAGCCAAAAGATCCTCCCTGGTCAACGTGGAACTTTTAACTAAAACATCTGCCAAGCCGTTAGCTATCTCCTTCCGATCATCTCCCGCCTTCAGCGCTTTTAGAGCGATGTCTCCACATTGCCGGGCATTGTCTGCAAACATTCGAATAATCTTAGTTACCTCCTTGGTAGTACCGCCGTGAGAGAAGAATAATATTGCTGGGTTAAGTTCTTGAAGTTTGGCTATGCTTTGCAGAGTTAAAATAGGATCTGAGCCTGGAGCTATTGATGGACAGGTTATTCCCACCTCAGAGAAATATGCGCCCAATGCATCTCCACAAAACAATCCCTGGGTCTTGGTGTCTAAGAAGCAAAGATGATTGGGGTCATGACCGGGAGTATGGATGACTTTCAGATCTCTTTCACCTAAAGGAATACCCTGCCCATCCTCCACCAATAAAAATCTTTCTTCAGCAACGGGAAGCATCTCTTTTTGAGCTTCATCCCCAAAGACTTGATTAAAGCCTTGCACCAATCTTTCAAGGATGGACGGGTCTGCAAGGACTTTAGCCGCTCGCGAATGTGCCACAACCTTTGTCTGTGGAAATTGCCTTGCTAAAAGTCCGGCCCCTCCAGCATGATCTGGGTGAACGTGGGTGGGGATGATATATGAAAGATTTCTTATATCATAGCCCAGCTTGTCCACCGCTTCCAGAATTTCTGGTATCTGAACAGAGCAACCAACCTCCACCAGGGTCAAATTATCGTCCACGATAAGATAAACCGTGCATAGAGGAAAATTCTCAAGCTCCTTCCCTTCAGGTTTAACCTCATAAATTCTTTCTGCCACCTCAGAAACTATTGCCATTGGTTTTTCCCTTCTTAATCATATCTTTTGACAGTTTACAAAATTGACGTCAAGTAGTGATACCTTGAGACTGTGTAAAGAAAATGGGCCTTTTTAGAACCTGTGTGATTTTCCATGATCTCAATAATATCATATTTGATAATTGCTATATTATATCTATACGTAATTTTGAACGGCGATTCACACAATCTATTTTGAATCTGCTTCGCCTTGACTCTCTATAAAATCCGGATAATAGGTGCTCTCATTATAAAAACATAGCCATTCCTATTTTATAGCAGTAATTAATTCGAACATCCCCTTACCAATCGGCATTCTTTGGATTTTTCTAAAACCTGTCTTCGTTAATATTTCGTTTTGTTCATCGTTATTCAAATGGACAGTACCCATAGTTGTTTCGTAGAATTGATCCAGAGCAGCATATTCGTACATCGGGTTTCTGAAGTCCTCTAAATTGCTTGGATAGGGAAAATCAAGAATCATGATGTAGCCACCGCTTTTCAAAGCCTGATAGGCTTTTTCGACAACGCTTTCACGGATATCCGGGGGAATTTCGTGGAGCGTTACAACCATGCTGACCAAATCAAACTCATCTTTATAAGATATTTTTTCACCTCCAATATTTTCGACCGTGACCCGTTCCTCCAATCCCATCTTGGAAATCGTGGCTTTGGCGGCTTCAATGCCATGTACGTCTGGATTTATACCTACAAATTTGCTATTTCCAAAGGCATTCGCAAACTGAACAATCAGATTACCATTACCACAACCAATGTCTAAAAATTTGGCCCCTTTATCCAATAGTTCTTTAAGGTGTTCGTTTTTTGGAAATATCATGAAAAGAAATGCTAGATAGATATTATTTGTCGTTTCATAGGCAACTCTGGCAGTGGTATCACACGATTTTGATCTCTTAATATATCCGTGTATTAGTAGTAAATGCATCCTTCTGGTTAAAATTATGAAACACACCAGCCTCTGCGGTTCTCAAAAAAGTTATAGTGGCAGAGTCACGGATAACCCTGCCACTGATTGTTATCCTAAACCGATCATTTTCAGAGCATCCTGAACTTCAAACCAATGTTTAAGAGAATAGGTAAAGCCAGGTATGCCAAATAATGCTGCCACCCGTTCACCGAGATGTTTAGCTGCTTCTGGGTACCTCGATTCATCAAATTCATATATTGTAATACCCTTAATACCCTCTCCAACGGTACTGCTGATATAAGGTCCTTTCATAGTTATGTAGTCAGCCAGAGGAGGGAGTTCCATAAAGCGCTTGCCTATTTCTTTGGTACTTTCAGTGGGATAAGATGTTAAAGATATAATAATCATTTATAAACCTCCTTTATTTAGCTTGCTTCATAAGAGCACCCTTTTGGAAGCGTTTACTCGACCGAGAGGATTTTAATCTCCCAAGAGACGAATGCCCCTTAGGAGACGAGTAGGCATAATTTGAGGGGTTTCCCCATTGAATCTTTACCTGATTATTAGGTTAAATATTATGGGAAACAAAAATATATTTTGTGGTAACAGGATTTTAAGAGAGAGAAAGTTTTCTACGATCCAATTAGAGAAGCAATCCAAGATTCACTTGAGAATGAGGCGAGAAGAAGGCAGAGTCTGAAAAATCCATCCCAATAATTTAGCTGTCGGAGAGGCTCAACAGTGATGTCGCTTTTGAAAGAGAGTGTATTTTCGGCAAACGTGCGTAAGTCGTTTTTTTTTGCATGGCAAGCTGGAAG
>CAZQOH010000257.1:0-3994 GCA_964594355.1 uncultured Desulfobacterales bacterium | reverse complement strand
TCAGACGCTGCATACATTCTTTGAAACGGAACGTTATTTTGACAAACACTATAACCCGCATTCTTCATGAGAAATGCGGGTTAAATGGAGAGATAAAACTATGTCAATTGATAACAAAGTCGCCGTAATAATACTTGCTGCCGGTCTGGGCAAACGTATGAAATCAAACAAGGCCAAAGTACTTCATGAGATCCTTGACAAACCTATGATAATGTATGTCGTAGAAACAGCAAAAAAGGTTGCAGGAAAAAACGTCATTATCGTTATTGGGCATCAGGCTGAAAAAGTCCGTGAAATTGTGTCAGAAAAATATGAGGCAATATTTGCATTACAAGAGAGACAGCTTGGGACAGGTCATGCTGTTTTCTGTGCGCTTCCATATTTACCAAGCTGTATTGAAGAAGTAATTATTTTATGCGGTGATGTTCCGCTTCTTACTTCTGATACTGCTATTCGGTTTTTTGATGACCATGTAAAAGAAAAACGCGATATATCTATACTTGCGGTTAAAATTGATAATCCAACAGGGTATGGCAGGATTCTGTTCGATGAAAAAGGGCATGTTTCAGGAATAGTTGAAGAATCGGATGCAAATAAGGAGCAAAGGAAGATAAAAACTATTAACACAGGCACTTATTGCATAAGAAAAAAACTTTTAATTGATTTAATAAAAAAGATTAAATCAAAAAATGTTCAGGGTGAAATTTATTTCACGGATATTGTTGAAATAGGATATAGTAAGAAAAAGAATGTCGGAGCCCTGATCGGGACCGATGAAAAAGAGGTTATTGGTGTGAATAATTCACAAGATATTGATGTGGTTGAAACCATTATGAAAAAAAGGTTAAGTAAAATACCTTGACTTTAATTGATAAAGAATATATAAGAAATTATTGTTATGAGGTGAGAGATTGGAAGTTGAGGTAATTTTAAAACAATTTGACGAAATTGAAAAAAAAGTTGAGAGGCTGATCGGGGTCAATAAATCACTGAAGAAAAATAATAAAGTACTGAAAGGCAAAATTGAACAATTTGAACAGGAGCTTCAAGTTAAAGTTGAGGCGGAAAATCATCAGATCGAAGTAAAGGACTTGATTAGATCGAAAATAGAAGGTCTGATGGTCAGACTGGATGGTATTACAGAAGCACAGTAATAGTGGTTATCAAAGTATGGTTTTGGAAAAGGTAAAATATAATCATTGAATCAATTTTTAACAATAGAACTTTTTGGGCACCCATTTACGTTTGAAACCGAAGCAGATGTCTCTATGGCCCAAGAGATTGCTGATTTTTTAGTAAAAGAAGTTGCTAAGGTTGAAGTTCAACTATCCAATAAATCGTCCAATATAACAAAACATGCAATATTGATTTTAACTGCGTTGAATATCGTTAATGAATATTTTGAGTTAAAAAAAAGTTATGCAAATTTATTGGAAAATATTTCAAAGCGATCAACGAGTCTGATTAGAGAATTAGATGCAAGTGTACAGTAAATGGGTAAAAAATTAATAATCAATCAATTTTTTATGACAAACTACCTTTTCATCCAATACCATAAACACACCTTTGCCAGCACATAACCAGTTTGTGCTTCCGTAATCCCGCCAGGGATGAAATGTGGTTCTTAGTATTATAACTTTTAAATACAAGAAGAGACCCCTACCGTGTTCGTGATTGGAAGATGTTCTTTGACCCAACACTCAAAAATAGGTAGCTTTCTCTGGTTTTGGTGTGCATGTTCTGCTTGAACAGAAAAGCCTAAAGAAACTATAAGGCGACCACCTTGAATATTCGGTTCAAAGACCTGCCAACACGGCATTGTGTGGGGGTTACCTCTTGTCCGGTCCAATCTTATTCCTCGTTCCATATATTTAAGGAGTTTTAAGTCGGAAATAGTAAAAATAAAAAGTTTAATTTTATAGCAACCCTACCTTTTTACTTTTTTCGAATATAAGATTCCAGCCACAGATTCATCCCATAATATATTCTTTTCAAATTGTTTCAAATTTGTGGAAATTTTTATCTGTTATGGAAATAATTTTCATGAATTCGTTATATTTTAGTACCTTATAAATAGATTTTGTGCTTTTAGTGGCAAAAAACTATATTAATCAATAGTCTTAGCTGATTAAAGACAGATTGAGGATTTAGTGATTGCGCATAGAAGGATTGAAAACATCAAAATATTCTTAATAGCCGCTTTATTGATATAAGTACAGTATGTTGTAAAGAAAAAATATATGAAAACAAGATATTGTATTTCCGGGGAGAAGGAAAATGAATGAATACATTATATTATTGGGCTTACTTAGTTTTGGGGCTGGGTTTGCTATTGCATATTGGATAAAAGGGAAAATCGTATCTCAAAAGATTAAGAATGCCAACACCCAGTCTATACGAATTTTAAAAGATGCAAAACGTGGAGCAGATACATTATTAAAAGAAGCTAAATTTGAGGTAAAAGATAAACTTTTCAAAATGAAAAGTGAATTCGATTCTGAGACAAAAGATACCAGATCCGAATTGAAAAAGAGAGAGAGAAGATTAATACAAAAAGAGGAAAATATTGATCGTAAACTTGATCAATGTGAGCGTAGAGATCGTGAAATTTCCCATAAAGAAAAAAGGTCGCAAAAAAGAGAAGAAAATATAGGGCTCAAAGAAAAGAAATACAATACACTGATAGAAGAGCAAAAGAAACAGCTTGAAAGGATTTCAAGTTTAACAGCTGAGCAGGCAAAAGAACTGTTAATCAGGGCTATGGAGAATGAGGCGCGATATGAGGGAGCCAAGTTAATCAAAAGGATAGAAAATGAAGCAAAGGAAGAAGCAGATAAAAAATCAAAGAAAATCATAGCAACAGCCATCCAAAGATATGCTGCAGATTTTGTTGCTGAAAATACAGTTTCTGTCGTGCAACTTCCAAATGACGAAATGAAGGGACGTATTATTGGTAGAGAAGGGCGTAATATCCGTGCGCTTGAGGCTGCAACAGGTATCGATCTTATCATAGATGATACACCCGAGGCGGTTATTTTGTCAGGATTTAATCCGGTTAGACGAGAAGTGGCGCGTATGTCACTTATGAGATTGATATCAGACGGCAGGATCCACCCTGCCCGTATAGAGGATGTTGTTAATAAAGTAAGTAAAGAAGTTGATTTAGTAATAAAAGAAACCGGGGAGCAGGCAGCTTTTGATTTAGGTGTGCATGGTATTCATAAAAAACTGATTAATCATATTGGTCGATTGAAGTTTCGAACAAGCTATGCACAGAATGTTCTCCAGCATTCAGTAGAAGTCGGTTTTTTAACTGGTATGATGGCTGCTGAATTGGGATTTAATCAGAAATTGGCAAGACGTATGGGTTTATTACATGATATAGGAAAGGCAATAGATCATGAAGTTGAAGGACCTCATGCTTTGATTGGCTCTAGACTGGCCAAAAAATTTGGTGAAGCTCCAAGAGTTGTACATGCCATTGGCGCGCACCATGAAGATATACCACCTTCTTCTGTATATGCTTTTTTGGTACAGGCCGCAGACGGTCTTTCGGGTGCGAGGCCGGGAGCACGAAAAGAACTACTTGAAAATTACATTAAACGATTAGAGGATCTGGAGGGGATTGCGAATTCATTTAGAGGTGTTGCAAACTCTTACGCTATCCAGGCTGGGAGGGAAATTAGAGTCATAGTCGAAAGTGAAATTATTTCGGATGAGGATGCCATTTTACTTAGCAGGGATGTTGTTAAAAAGATTGAAGAATCATTAACTTTCCCAGGCCAGATCAAGGTTACTGTAATACGTGAAATCAGGGCTGTGGAGTATGCGAACAAATAAGCGCATTTGTTATTTGTTAATCTTTATTCGTTATTTGAATAACAAATAACTAATAACGAATAACGAAAAGATAGAACAAAGATACTAGTTGTAAAAGATTTTTAATTGCAATGAGTTGGAAAAAAATAATATGGGGTAAGATTTTATGGCAAAT
>CAZQOH010000256.1:0-4001 GCA_964594355.1 uncultured Desulfobacterales bacterium | reverse complement strand
TTAAAGGAGGGAAATAAAATTGTTAACCAAAAAGCTGGCCACCTTTATTACAAAAACAAATTTTGATAGTCTTCCCATAGAAGCAACCGAGAAGGCCAAGTCTCACATTTTAGACTGCATGGGCGTAATGTTAGCCGGTTCAACACAGCATGTGGGCAAACTCATCACACAATTTGTAAAAACAATGGGAGGAAATCCTCAATCCGGCGTGGTAGCGGGAGGGTTCAAAACTTCTGCACCCAATGCGGCCCTTGCCAACGGCACAATGGGCCATGCTTTAGATTTTGACGATGATAGCGATACAGCCATCTCCCATCCTTCGGTGACCGTTCTTCCGGCCATTTTAGCCCTCGGAGAAGATAAGGCTTCCGGCAAAGATGTCTTGACCTCATATGTTATAGGTGAAGAAGTCATGGCCAGGATTGCATCTGTACCCGGACTCATACCGGGACACTACGAAAAGGGATGGCATCCGACATCAACAATAGGAATCATAGGTGCTGTGACTGCCGGTGCGAAGATTCTAGATCTGGATATTGAACAGATCCGGACAGCCTTTGGAATCGCGGCTTCGGAGGCAAGTGGCCTTAGTTCAAATTTCGGAACAATGGTGAAACCCTTTCATGCCGGTAGTGCCGCCGCAAAAAGTGTAGCTGCTGCTTTATTAGCGAAAGCGGGATTTACGGCCAATCCAAACATCTTCGAGAGTCCCTATGGATTTCTTAGTTTATTTGGGGAAAACGAGGAGTTTGATGTCGACAAGGTGACGGCGAATTTGGGCCGCACCTTCGACATCATATCTCCGGGTATCAACATTAAAAAATACCCCTGTTGCTATTATACCCACTCGTCCATGGATGCATTGCTATACTTACTCAACGAACACAATCTGTCACCTAAAGATATTCAACACATTCGATGTGGACTTTCAAAGATAGCCACCCAGGTTTTAAAACATCCATACCCTGCCAACGGAATGGAAGCTAAATTCAGTTTGCCCTATTGCTTGGCTCTGATCTTATTAAACAACGAGGCAAAGATCGAGGACTTTGAGGACGAGAAGGTATGCGATACGACCATCAATCAGTATATGAAAAAAATTGAACCTTATGTTTTTCCAGAGTTAAACAAAGAAGGCAAAACTCTCGGCGCTGTCATCCATATTGAAACAACAAGCGGAGAGAAATATGACCACCAAATTGAAAAACCAATTGGCAACGGAAGTTCACCATTATCATGGGAGACACTTGTATCAAAATTTAAATACTGTTCCTCACTGGTTCTGCATTCAAACGATGTAGAATTTTTAGAAACAAGCGTAAAAAAACTTGAGACTATCCCAAAGATAAAAGAGCTGGTTGAAGTGTTGTCAAAAGAGCCAAAAAAGTAAAAAATATTTTACGGGGCACGCACAGAAATTGGCAAAAGTGGGCGTTTTGCAAAGGTCTCAAATACACAGGCAAGGACATATATATGATAGAAAGATATCCCAGAGGGGGATATTTAAAGAAGTTATTGAGGGTTGACCTGTCCAAAGGGAAGATCTCGGAGGAAGTGCTGAACACGGATATCCTTTATCAGTATATCGGAGGAACAGGTTTAGCAATTCGATTATTGTATGATGAATTAACACCTCAGTTAGACCCCTTTTCACCTGAAAACCGAATTATCTTTGCAACCGGACCATTAACCGGAACCCTGGTACCAGGTTCCGGGACCTATACGGTTGCATCAAAAAATACCCTAACAGGGTTGGCCGCTGTGGCTCAGGCCAATGGATTCTTCGGAGCCCGTCTGAAGTATTCCGGTTTCGATGCGATCATCATTCAGGGACGATCAGACAAACCGGTCTATTTGTATATAAACAATGGAAATGCTGAAATTGTGGATGCTTCTGATCTAAGGGGAAAGGATACATTTAAGACGGATGACATCTTGAGAAAAAGATATGGTGAGGATGGAATAGAAAGCAGGGTAAGCGTTGCCGCCATCGGTCCGGCCGGGGAGAATCTTGTCCGCTTTGCAGCTATTTGCAACGATAGAGGACATATTGTTGCAAGTGGCGGTTTGGGCGCCATCATGGGATCCAAGAATTTAAAGGCGGTGGTTGTTCATGGAAACCAGAAAGTACCTATAGATCCTTTGGAAACGAAATCATTTTTACAGAACATACAAAAATGGAGAGAAGAAGCAAATCAGACATCCATGGGTAAATTGATAAATGAAAAGGGGACATTAGGATTCTTCATGCCCTATCTTTCTAAAGGATGGGTGCCGGTCAAGAATTTAACAACGAATGTCATCCCAGAAGCCCAGGTCTTTGAAGCGGACTATATCAGACGCGAGATGTACAAAATGGTTCCCCGATCATGTCATGGGTGTACATATCATCATTGCCATTCGATACAGGTAAAAAAGGGAAAATATAAGGGCCTTATAGCAGAAGAGCCCGAATATGAAATCATGGCGGGATTTGGACCTAACCTGGGAATTCATGATCCAGGTGCTGTGACGGTGCTTAATGATTTGAATGATCGATTGGGCATGGACGGCAAAGAAGCAAGTTTTCTTATTAGTATGCTTATGGAAGGATACGAGAAACGATTGATACGTCAGGAAGATATCGATGGCATCGAATTAGAATGGGGAAATGTGGAAGCCGTAAAGGAATTGCTAAAAAAAATAAGTCATAGAAAAGGATTTGGAGACATCCTGGCTGAAGGGGTGATGCGGGTGGCGGAAGAACTGGGCGGTGAGTTTCCGGACATGGCTGTTTTTGTTAAGAAGGGAAATGCCCCTCATATTCATGATCCTCGCACGCGCTGGGGCACACTGTTTACTCAGGCCATTTCCAACATGGGAAGTCAAGAAGGAATGGATATGACAACCAGAGCCAATCCTGAATTAGGATTCGACAGACCCACATCGGAACCAGATGAATATTTGGGAAAGATCCAGGCGCTGACAGGGCCAAAAAGGCAATTCGAAGAATGTCTGGTTTTCTGCTATTTTCAGGCTTGCACGCTTAAGACGATGGTTAAAACGCTAAATAATATAACCGGTGCTGAATACAGTATAGAAGAATGCCTAAAGGTGGGTAGAAGAGTCATAAATCTTCTCCGTATGTTTAACAAACGGGAGGGGATGACCAAAGAAGATGACTCCTTTTCTCCCCGATTGGGCCAAAGCCCAATGGACGGACCTGGAAAAGGAAAGAGTTTGGAACCAACATTTGAGCAAGTGCGAAATGCCTATTACAGAGAAATGGGCTGGGATGAAAATGGGATGCCCACCCGTGAAATCCTTGAAAAATTAAATCTGGAATTCACCATATCCGAGCTAAACAAATAAATTAACATCATGCCTATACAACTAAAAATATTTCCTGAAAAATGCAGCGGCTGCAGAAGCTGTGAACTTGTGTGCCCATTAGTCAATGATGGAGAGCTGAATCCGAGTAAATCCAGGATAGCCGTTATAAGTTTTCTGGGGGGGGAGCTATTCACTGCCCCACAATTTTCCGTCAACCTGCAAACAATGCGCAGATGCACCCTGCATGACCGTTTGTCCAGTGGATGCAATTTCCCGGACAAACGACAAGATAAAAACCATTACCATTGACAATGAACTTTGTACTCATTGCAAAAAGTGTGTAAAGGCTTGTCCATTCGGTGCCATGCTGTTCGATCGTGAAAAAAAATTGCCTTATAAATGTGAACTCTGCGCCGGAGAACCTGCTTGCACCTCCATATGCCCAACTGAGGCGATTGTTTTTATCAATCGGAAACCTTTTTATTCGAAGACTCAGTCTTTGCAAATGCAAGCATTTAGCTTTTTATCTAAGCGCAACAGGGAGGTGCTGAAAAATTCCTAACCTTGATGCTCTTAACTCCGGCTGACTTCTATAGTGTTTGTCAAAATAACGTTCCGTTTCAAAGAATATATGCAGCGTCTGAGCTTCCGAGCTAATCAATTGGTAACGTTCAAAAGTGTGTACATGG
>CAZQOH010000255.1:0-4022 GCA_964594355.1 uncultured Desulfobacterales bacterium | reverse complement strand
TTTTGAGGATAGCGCTAAAGCTTCACTTCGTGCAAAATGTTGAGCCTAACGCAGAGATTGGGCAAAAGGGGGCGTTTTGCAAAGGTCTCATAGGCTTAAAAAGTGACTGTAGCACCAACCGTATACCGGGTGTCTTTATCGTTATCATCGTTAAACTCCCTTTTGAGATAGCCTCCATAAAAATAGAAATAGTCATCAAGATGTAATCTGATACCAAGTATCCAACCGGTGTGACCGTCATCTTTCTCCATACCACCCTTAGAATCTTTCCTTTTGCCATACTCATAAATCAACATGAATTGACCAAAATTATAAGTTGCCCCTAAATACCATACATCAGCACCCGTAGTTTGATTGTGTTCATATGTATTATCTCCGTTAGCCGTATTCACATCTTCTGTGCTTAAGGAAGAAAGGTTTTCGGAAAGAGAGATTAATCCCTGATCAAACTCATATTGACCAAAAATGGAAAAACTTTCTGAACCCATTTTCCAGCCAACTTTATAAGCCTCATCATCGCCTGACTCACCATTATCGTAATACTGAACGAACATTCTTAGTGCCGCTGAAGTATAAGTCAGTCCAGCGCCATAGCTGTTATCATTATCACTACTATTATCTATGGCTGTAAATAACTGTACACTAAGCCCATTTGGAGAAACGGAGGAGTCGTATTGAAGGGTGTTGGTGGAACGACCACGCCCCTTTCCGTTGGTGTGGTGTAAAGCCGATTGTATGTCAACAAAAAAGCGCGTTGACAGCGCATCACTGTAAAAGGGGTCTAGCATTAAACCCGTCTGCATATAAGGTGTTTCGATTGTACCGGCTCTCAGAAGCCCGCTTCTCCCGCCCAGTCCGATATACTGCTCATAACCGGTAAAAATATTCTCATCCTCACTTTCAGGGGAATCAATCCTCCATTCGGTTTTGAAAACAGTCTCAACCCCGGTATTCATCCTGCGGATTCCGCTAATTGCAAATTGGGAAATATCCCCCGTCAAATAGGTGTATGATTCTTTATCAGACGTAGCATCCGGGTCAGTGCTGCGCCAGAGATCTAAACAAGAGGAGTCGCATTCATCCATGTTATAGCTAATTCTCATTGCGCCATTTATATTGATTTGCCAATCAGTTGCATTCACTACAAGGGGGCTCATGAGCACGACAAATATCAACCATCGCAATATTCTCATATTAAGGTTCTTCATTAATTTTTTCCTTAAATTTTCTGTTCGTAATCGGTCGGATTGTACCAAATTGTGATTTAAAGTCAAAACTTTCTTATACCAACTATCTGATTTATAGTATTTCTCAAAATAATGTTCCGTTTCAAAGACTGTATGCAGCGTCTAAGTTTCCGAGCGAATTCATTTGGGGATATTTGATTCAGCGTTCTCGGCGAAGCGGAGCGTAAAAATTGAAGCTGTTTGAGTCCCGAGCATAGCGAGGTCGAGTTCTTTAATTTTAGCGCAGCGAGCCATAGAACGCTTCAAATAGACCCACGATGAGTTCGGAAGCTTAGACGCGAAATCAATCGGAACATATTTTTGAAAACCGCGTGTTTTTTTGTTTTCCTAACAGATTGAGGGAGTAAGAAACTTGACACACACCATACTGATGGCCATATTATCTCAGATTAGGAATCAATCAGGACTGAAAAGTCGTCAGTATTGAGTCACTTAACCATCCAACAGAACAATTGTAGAAAAAAGGATACTACCCAATATGCTGCTCAAACTCTTTCTCGCATTCACACTGATTCCCGTGCTGGAACTCTATCTTCTCATAAAAATCGGCGCCATCATAGGTGCTTTGAATACCATGATACTGGTGATTCTAACCGGTTTTGCCGGTGCCTACCTTGCACGCATGCAAGGGATGCAGACCATGCGCCGGGTCCGTTCCCAACTTCAACAGGGGATTATGCCGGCAGAGGATCTCATCGACGCTGTGATCATTTTTGTTGCCGGTATTGTGCTTCTCACCCCGGGTTTCCTCACGGACCTCGCCGGTCTTTTACTGCTTTTTCCGGTAAGCCGGTTTCACTTCAAACGCTTGCTTCGGCAAAAATTCGACCAATGGATGCAAAACTCCAATGTGGCTGTCAGACGCTTTCCCTGACCATGAAAAAATCCTGGAACGATTAAAACCTAATTGAAAACGGAAAAGAAACTAATGGATAAAAAGAAGCTTATAGTATTTGTCAAAATAACGTTCCGCTTAAAAGAATGTATGCAGCGTCTGAGCTTCCGAGCTAATCAATTTGGGGACATTTGACTAAGCGTTCTTGGCGAAGCGGAGCGTAAAAATTGAAGCTGTTTGAGTCCCGAGCGTAGCGAGGTCGAGTTCTTTAATTTTAGCGCAGCGAGCCGTAGAACGCTTCAAATTGTACCCACGATGAGCACGGAAGTTCAGACGCTGGTCAATCGAAACATATTTATGACAACCGGTATAAACGTATCGATCTACAGAAAATGAAAGAATCGGGAAAAAACCCTGATGAACTGGTTTTGCCTGTATCAGTCTAATTCATAAAAAGAAAATCTTTTCAATTACCCGAAAACAGAACACGAAAATTACAAATAAATATGGAAAAACATTTATCAGAAAGAACACACGAGATCGAATGGTCTGGAATCCGGGTGATGTTTGCCCTGGCAGACAAAATTCCGGATGTTGTGAATCTTGGAATCGGTCAGCCTGATTTTGATACGCCGGAGTTCATCCGGGAAGCCGCGAAAAAGGCATTGGACGACGGATACACGCGTTACCCGCCGGCCAAGGGGTTTCAGGATTTAAGAGAAGCAATTGCCGACAAATTAAAGGAAGAGAATAACATCGTTGCCGACCCTGATGTGGAAATTTTTGTGAGTGTGGGCGCCATGCAGGGAATCTTCAATTCTGCCCTGCACCTTCTGAACCCTGGCGATGAGGTGATCGTTATCGATCCCGGATACGATTATTATTCGCAAATCAGACTATTTGGCGGAATCCCTGTTCGGGTACCGGCATTCGAGATAAACCGCTTTAAGGTGGACCCGGATGATATCAAAAATGCAATCACCGCCAGGACGAAACTCATGATTATCAACACACCGTCAAATCCGACCGGCGCTGTTTTTGACCGTGAGATCCTTGGGGCGATTGCAACCCTCGCCCGTCAACATAATATTCTGGTCCTTTCCGATGAACCCTATGAGCATATTATCTTTGACGGTAAAAAGCATACAAGCATCGCCTCTTTTGAGGGAATGAAGAATTTGACAATCTCTGCGTTTACGTTGTCAAAGTCCTATGCCATGACCGGCTGGCGTGTGGGCTATGTGGTCGCTCCCAAACCCTTTATCGATGAGATGGAAAAACTCATGGAGCACTTGGTATCCGGTGTCACGGCGGTTGCCCAACGAGCGGCATTGGCGGCCATAAAGGGTTCACAGGATTGTGTGAAAGAGATGCTCAGAGCCTACGAAAGAAGGAGAAAAGTCATTTACGAAGACCTCAATGCAATTAACGGGGTTTCGTGTATTTTACCCGAATCAACCTTTTATGCCTTTTCCAATATATCCAGTTTCGGTATGACATCATGGGAACTGGCAAAGTATCTTGTAAAAAAACACCGGGTGGCGGTGGTTCCCGGTAGCATTTTTGGCAACAATGGAGAGGGGTATGTTCGCATATCCTTTGCTGTAAATAGGGAAATCCTCAAAGAGGGTATTGACCGGATAAGAGCAGGAGTCGAAAGGCTTTAAACCTAAAACCTGCATAAATTGTTCTTGAAATGTGTTTAATACAAAAAAGAATATTTTGCCTTTTGTCACTTTACCCCCATCACAATCCCTGCTTTAATATCGATGAAGATTCACTTGCCATAGGTGTGGAAATGCATGTTCGAACGGCATTGTCTTTTCTTGGGTATTAGAAAACACTCTATACTGTTTGTCAAAATAACGTTCCGTTTCAAAAAATGGATGCAGCGTCTGAGCTTCCGAGCTAATCAATTTGGGGACATTTGATTAAGCGTT
>CAZQOH010000254.1:0-4023 GCA_964594355.1 uncultured Desulfobacterales bacterium | reverse complement strand
CCACACTAAGCAACCTATCGAAAAAGTATATGCCGACAAAGGATATGCCGGAAAAAATATAATGGGGGACGTTGGCAACTTTGTAAACTTATTATCCCAACGACACTTGATTCCCTTTTAATTCCGATCCTCTTATGACTGCTTTCTGAACACCCATGCGGCTGATCCCCAGAAATCTTGCCACCTCCGCTGCCGGATGCCCAACTTCTTCAACAGCCAGCCAAGCAAGCACGGATCTGGCTTCTGAATACTGTCTTTGTCTGTTCCCAGAACATATCAACTCAGGTTTAAGGCCCAATTTCCCAGCCACAATTTCAACTAGTTCCTCTATGGGGCGTTTGGTCAAGTATTTCTTTTCAAAAAGCGTCTCCGATTGTTTGAGGGTTTCATTTACAAAGTCCCCGCTCCCCAGGATCCTCTCATCTCGAGACCTTTGCATAACTCCAAATATTTAGGTCAAAATTCTCTGTCTTTCAGATTATTCGATGTCGAATAATACGCGTATTAAATTATCCTCAAATTTTTCCCAATAAACCTATAAAAAAATAATTTATATAGTTGTTTTTACTTGACATATCCTCTATATATATGCCATATTTCTACAAAAAATTTTCATCCCGTTACAAATTTTCCAGATACCTTTTAAGACGATTTTTCAAATACTTTTTGCCCATCCCTGATTTCAAATATTTTTCGCGTCCTCTTGCATCATCCTCATTAAGACATCCTTCGTAATATATCAATTTAAATGGTTTTCTAAAAGCTGTTGATTTAACCTTGCCGGAATTGTGTTCATTTAATCGTCTCTTTAAATCGGAAGTTGACCCAGTATAAAAATGACCGTCTTTTTCACTCAATAGCAGGTATACATAATACATTTCTTTAATTTGTAACGGGATTGGAGGGAAATATGGGATACAAAAAAATGGATCAAAGTTTAGGATTTGCCCTAATGAAATCCGCCCCAGTGAAATGGTTGGTAGATTTCACAGGGCAAACTTCGCTCCTCCTTACCAGGCCCAAGTTAAACAGAAGAAAAAGCGGGGTTGAATGGGGTAAAAATTTCATGGGGCAGGCTGATTTTGCACTCGTTACCTAAATTTTTAAGCTTCCTCTGCGTTAACAGACCATTTCGGATCTGGTATACTTATGGTAGTCATAAATGCACTGGGTTCAAAGCTAATTTCCGTCGAGAGCATTTCTTGTGCTCCAATCTTCAGAGATTTAATTAACTCCGATTTCGTCCTTTCCTGAGCATTGACACCAGGCAAATCGATTAGCCAACCAATCCACCAATCATTTACTTTTTTAATAACTGCTCTATATTTCATAAGCTTACCTCACAAATGGAATTCCAAGATCTTTGCAGATCTTTCGTGCCAGCTCATCAACAACCTCATTGTGCCTTGGGATTTGTGACTTAAGCTGACCCTTTTAGTATACACTATGCTTACTCCCTTCACGTAATAATGAAACGCCGTGTTTTCTCAAATGATTTAAAAGTTGATTCCTCTGCATTTTATTTTAATGCCATCTTCAAATCAAGTAAGTTAGCGATTGATACATTTTATTACGGGTATTGCCAGGTTTATCCCGTTAAATGTTTATCCCGTTAAACGCTAAGCCTGTTTATCTGGGACGAAGATTATTTATCTGGGACGGCTTATAACATTACAAGAGGTTTACCCCATTAAATATGTTTCCAACATTTGCTTTTAAAATTACCCATCAAGCATTTTAACCCCAGCAGTAATGGGGGACGTTGCTACTTACTGCGTTTCTCTAATATATCCCAAATTCCCCCATAGTTGTCAATCAATTTCTTGCCTTTTTCTGCACACCTTCCTGCCGTGACAGGATGGATGTCTAATATCTCGGCAATATCGTTGAATTTATAACCCATGCTTTTAGCAGCAACAAATGAAATCAAATCACGTGCATGGCAATTCTTCAGTCTTCTATTCTTAGACAAAACTTCATTCTTGTCAGCATCAAGATACGCTGAAACCTTCACGACCAGTTGAGGCAGCGAAATCTTTCTCAGGAATTTATATCTTTCGATTTGGCCTGAATCAACCAAGATGCTTCCCACAAAATCTCCACTTCCCAAAATTCTTGCATCCCCTTTTTCCCGCTCTTCCTTCTTTCTTCCGAGGAGACCTGTCTTATTGCCGCCAGCGCTTCGGACCAGCCCACCTCCCTGGAATTCAGGGCGCTTTCCTTGATCGATTCCGTTTTTGACGAATTGGCGGTATCTTCGGCGGGCAATTCTCTTGGTTTCGCCGAAATGGAGAAGGAGATCTTCGATGGTCTTTTCGGCTAAAGGTTTTTCTTTTTTGACAGGATTAACAGGATTTTCAGGATTTTCAGGATTTTTCTTTGTTTTCTCAGTTTCCGGACGAAACTGGGAAAAAGACAATCCGCCTTTAGCGGAGGAGGGCTTTGTCTTTGACTGCTCAGGGAGCAGGGGGTTCTTGCGGCGGCCTAAGATGGCGCTGTGGCCGGTCCAGGGGTATCTGTCGAGTTCATTCAGGTCCTGCACGAGTTTTGCTCGTAAGGGGTTGAGGTGGATGTAGCGAATCAATTCCAAGAGGTACGGGTCTTCTTCGCAGATAACGGATTTGTAGCGGTTCTGGAAGAGATGGCCACTTCTCTTATGACGTTTATTGAAGGTAACGGCGTATCCGGTCATGAGGCGGCGCATGACTTTGCTGAGTGGGGTAGGGCCGGTTCGTAAAAGGATGTGAAAATGGTTCGGGATCAAGGCCCAGGCGTAGCATTGGGTTTGGGTTTCTTCCAGGATGATGGCGAATCTTTCAAGGAAAGATTTGCGGTCCTTGTCATCGCGGAAGAGTTTTCGTCGTTCGATTCCCCGGGCCATGACGTGTTGGAGGAGGCCGGGAGCGTCTAATCTTGGTTGGCGGGGCATTTTATTTTTTAGACAGGATTTACTGGATTTTGAGGATTTTTTTGTTTGCATTTTCAATTTCCTGACGAAATTGAAAATACCAAATCGCTTCCCGAAGAGGGCAATATTCTCTTACAGAGGCCCAGAGACCATAGAGGTTAATAAGCGGGATGCTGGTAGAAAGCTAAGGAAACATCAGAAAACAAACTGATCACTTATTTGGTAAGTACATAATCGGGGGACGCTGGCACTTTGTCACTTTATTCTGCACTGATGCCACCAATCTCATGCGGATCTTCTCACTGCCCCTCACCAACGGCAGACAAAGACCTCTCAAGAAGTTTGACGTCCACAAACATCCCTTGTTTTCTCAACTTGCAGACCCAGGGCCTGGCAGCTTCGATGAGTCCAAGCCTTTTGGCCCTTAGAATCATTCCCAATGAGCCGATCATCTGCAAACCATGAGCACTGATGCAGCGTCTCGCCATCCTGTCATCCAGAACCGCCCATCGTTTGCCCTGCATGCAGAAACTGATGACCTGAGATTCCCCTGCACCCAGGTCCCAACGTTCAACCGTGGATGGGACGGGGATGTCAGACCTCTCAAACCGGCTTGCCCAGGTTACCGCGTCTTTTGCAGTAGAATCCTTATGGATTCCGGCTTTGACTTCGTCAAGAACAGTTACGGGCACAATTAATCCCGGGGCAAGCCGCTCGATAATGTCAAGTCTGTCGACGCGGGCATATAGGATGACAGGTGATGCATTGAGGACCCAGGCATCAATCACGTCCACTTTCATCCATCAGCTCCTCAAATGTCGCCTGGTCAACTGGAATTCTGCGCCTCGCAAGCTCATCAATGAACTCCGCCCGACTGATCCCAGCAATTTCGGCTCCCTTATCCTGCGAGACCCTTTGCTGAGCGTACCATTGTGCTGCCGCCTCGATTCGCATCTCCTTAAGAAACTCTGCCGGTGCTTTGCGCAGAGCAGAAAAAACTGTCTCAGGCAACTCGATTGTCATGTTTCTCATGTTTGCCTCCAAATCTCTGTGTGTAATGGGGGACATTCTATAATCCTTATGTCAAGAGAATTCATTAAAATTTATTTAGTCTA
>CAZQOH010000253.1:0-4030 GCA_964594355.1 uncultured Desulfobacterales bacterium | reverse complement strand
TCAGACGCTGCATACATTCTTTGAAACGGAACGTTATTTTGACAAACACTATAACAGGAATCACAGGATAGTTTTGATAAATATTTTGATCAATTGGATTTAAATCATGTTTATCCTGTTATCCTGTCTAAATTTAAATTTTTCTTTGGGCGGATTAAAGTAGCCGTGTTTCAAATCGGGAAATGATTTTTTAATCCTGTTAAGAAGATTTCCCATGTCAATAGGGCTGCCGTGTTTTTTTATGCCATTCATTATTTTCCAGTATCTGACCGGATCAAAGTTCAGGTTACGCCATTGAATCATATTTATTGGATGCTCCCTAATAAAGTCCTTTAGCGCTTCCACTTCTTCCGGTGTGTCTGTAAACCCCGGACAGTTCAGGTAGTTGATGGATACAAATTTTCCCTTTAGAATCGCCATGTCTACGCTTTCTAAAACATCAGAAAAACTGTATCCCTTTGGTCGGAAATATGCATCATAATATTCTTTTCTTACGCTGTTCATACTGATTCGGATGCTGTCCAGGCCTGTATCAAACAACTTTTCTAATTTGCCAGGCATACTTCCGTTTGTATTCATGTTAATCGTACCTTTTCTGGTTTCCGATTTTATTAAGTGTATAGCCGAGCCGATTACGTCGGCGACCAGCAAGGGGTCTCCCTCACATCCCTGTCCAAAACTGACCACGCTTTGCTTTACACGCCTTATGTGCTCAAGCGCCACTTCTGCTATTTCTTCCGGTGACGGTGTAAATGAAATCCTCTCCTGGCTTTTTGAGATCTCGTCATTCTTTTGAAGCGATATGCATCCCAAACATCCGGCGTTGCAATGTCTTGACGTGGGAAGCGGTGCCTCGTATCTTCCCAGAAAAAAATTCTTGCCCGCCGGACATCCATATTTCAATGCACATTTTTCAAGATGCTTTCTAAGTCTATTATTCGGCATCTTCTTTTTTATCCGGCGAATTCCGGCAATGATGTCTTCAGATTTCATGAGTCTCAAATCCTGACGTCTTTCACGATCCACAAGGATAACGGCAGATCTGAATTTTCCTTTGTGCCATCCCACGGCACCATATGAAAATAGGGGTAGATACTTTGCACCTTTGTCTTCTTTATAAGAACTTACATAAGAAATGACATATCCAGGAGAATTAAATACCGCAACCGGAAATATTACCTCGCCGGGTTTATAAGGATTTTCTTTTATCGTTTCGAGTCTTTTCTTGTCGATATTAAACAGAATGGGGATTCTATCGGGTAGAAACATTAGTTCTCCACCGTGGGGCATGTTGATTGTTTTATGCACTGACAAAGGAACCAGCGATGAATCTGTCATACCTACTGTAGCATATCCTTCAAGGTCAAAGATTTCTCCTTTCTTATTTGCAACAACCGCTCTTATCAGACTATTTTTCTTTCTGTATGATTTTTTTGATGGATTTTTATTCATATATATACTTTTACCACGAAAATCACGAAGAAGGAAAATAAAAAATGGATGACCAAATGATATTTCTATCGTAAAGACGTTTTTAGTCCTTCTTGACACTTATCCTTTGTGTGTGTAAAAATTATATTGGAAGTAACCGTTCAGGGGTTCAAGGTTCAGCGTTCAAAGGTTATCGGTTTGACGAAAATCTCTACATTTTCACCATGATATGGTCATAGTACATAAATCAAGACCTTAGGTTTAAATTTTAACGTGCGCGATTTTTTACTCCTAACGTCCATGAAATCCGAACTGAAACCCCGGATTTCGGATCGATATCCTTTATTCTCAGGCATTGGAGCAAGCTCAAGGCAGAAAACTAACCCTGAACGGGGAACGCTGAACCTGTGAACGCTTACCACGGAAGTTTAGACGCGAATCAATCGGAACATATTTTTGAAAACCGCTATAAAATCTAATTGCCTTTGAAGCCCTGTTATTAAACACCTAAAATGTTACAAAGGAACAGATTATGTCAAAAGCTTATCAAGCGAGTCTTGGAAAATATCAGGCAATTGTGGATAACGCCTTATTGCAGATTAAAGAAAATAACATCATTAAACGTATTTGGGAGCATGACCATGCCGTCTGGAAGGATGACCCCGCGGGAATCGGCAATCGATTAGGCTGGTTGCATAGTCCTGAGGTGATGACCGGCGCCGTTGCTGAAATCACTGCTTTTGTTGATGTGGTCCGTTCAGTCGGATATACGCATGCATTGCTTCTGGGGATGGGCGGTTCCAGTCTGGTGTCGGAAGTGTTTCGGTTTACCTTTGGAGTAAAGGATGGGTATTTGGACCTTGCAGTGCTGGACAGCACAGACCCCGGAGCAGTAATAGAAAAAACAAAAAAATCTGAGCCTGCTAAAACCCTTTATATTATTTCCACCAAATCGGGCGGTACGGTGGAAACCTTTTCATTTATGAAATATTTCTATAACGAGACCGTTGCAGCTCTGGGTGCAAAAGAAGCTGGTGAGCATTTCATCGCCATCACCGATCCAGGTAGTAGTTTGGAAGCAGTTGGCAAGAAATTGGATTTTAGAAAAATATTTTTGAATGATCCTAACATTGGAGGCCGTTATTCGGCGTTGTCTTATTTTGGATTGGTTCCTGCCGCACTTATCGGAATGGATCTCGACTTGATTCTTCAAAGGGCGGCTATAATGGCTGAAAGTGCCGGATATCGCAATTGTCCCATACACGGAGATAATACTGCTGTCAGGCTGGGTGCAACCATGGGGGAGCTGGCCATGGCCGGATGGGATAAGGCAACACTAATCACATCACCATCTCTTTCTCATTTCGGTACCTGGGTGGAGCAGTTGGTTGCCGAAAGTACCGGTAAGGAAGGTAAGGGCATTCTACCTGTTACCGGAGAAACCGTAAGCTCACCCGATAAGTATGCAAAAGACCGCTTGTTCGTATATATGCGTCTGAATGGAGACAGCACACATGATGCAAACCTCCAGTCATTAAAGGAAGACGGTCAACCGGTAATTCAATTGAATTTGAGTGATGTATATGATCTATGCGGTGAATTTTATCGTTGGGAAATGGCAACGGCGATCGCGGGAATACGTCTTGGAATTAATCCCTTTGATCAGCCAAATGTGGAATCCGCCAAGGCATTGGCAGGGAAAATGGTCGCTGCTTATCAAAAAGAAGGAAAATTACCGGAATTAGCACCCAAATTTCAATCAAACGGAATCAGTGTCTATTCTGATTTTGAAGCAAACAGTCTTGGTGAAGCGCTTGAAAGATTTTTTACTCTGGCTGAACCCGGAAAAGATGAATCAGCAGGACGAAGCTATGTTGCTATTCAAGCTTTTATAAAACCATCTTTAAAAACCGATGCGGCTTTGCAATATTTGCGAACGAAAATTCAACAAAAATATCGTATGGCGGTTACAATAGGATATGGACCACGTTTTCTGCATTCAACAGGCCAGCTTCACAAAGGAGATGCCGGTCTAGGGCTGTTCATTCAATTCACTGCCGACATAGAAAATGACCTTCCCATTCCGGATCAAATAGGAGATAATACTTCCTCAATTACCTTTGGAGTCTTAAAAAACGCACAGGCGTTGGGTGATCGCCAGGCAATGCTGGATGCAAATCGCAATGTCATCCGTTTCCACTTAGGTAAAGATGTTTTGGGAAATTTGAAAAAATTGGTGGACGGAGTGTAGAAAGAGAGAATCATCATGACCAAAAAAATATTGCAACTCAATGAAGTCCGACAGGGGGAAAAGAGTGATGATGATAATAATTAAGGTTGCAGTCCATTTTTATTAGATAGGATTAACAGGATTGACAAGATTTTAGTTTATTTTGTGTTTATTTTTGTACTAAAAATATCATGTTCATCCTGTCTAAATTAAAATATTAATGGGTGCAAAAAAGAAGGAGGTTTAGATAAATGGGAAGAATATACATACCAAAGGAAGAGGATTTTAACAGGGCGGATGTGGTGGTTATAGGGGGCGGTATTGTCGGAACGGCAACAGCCTTTTGGCTTTCAAAGGCGGGACTCGATG
>CAZQOH010000252.1:0-4049 GCA_964594355.1 uncultured Desulfobacterales bacterium | reverse complement strand
GTTGAAGAACAGACAGGCCTGCTCATCCAGTCGGAGAAGATGGCCTCCATAGGCATTCTTGCCGCTGGCGTGGCCCATGAGATAAATAATCCGATCTCATTCGTAAATAGCAATCTCTCAACTATAAAGAAGTATTGCGTCAGAGTAGAGAGTCTCCTTCAAAAATATAAAGAGATAGAAGCTTGTTTAAGCCGGGGTGCTGCTGACAAGGTACGCCCACTTTTGGAAGAGATAAAGGATTTCAAAGAAAAGAAAAGGATCGATTTCATCCTGGGAGATATTGTGGGTCTGGCAGAGGAATCCCTGGAAGGGACTGAACGGGTACGCCGAATCGTCAATGACCTGAGGACGTTTTCACGGATGGATGAGGCTGAACTAAAGCACATTGATCTGAACGAATCCATAGACACTACGCTTAACATCATCTGGAATGAACTGAAATACAAGGCTGAAATTGTAAAGGATTATGCTGACCTGCCTGAAGTCAAGTGCTTTCCCCAGAAAGTAAGTCAGGTTTTTATGAATATCCTGATGAACGCCGTTCAGGCCATTGAAGAAGAGGGAACTATAAAGATAGTCACACGACATGTCAAAGAGGGACGGAGGACCGAAGATGCGCGAGTGGAAATAAAAATCTCGGATACTGGTCATGGAATTCCTAAAGACGATATTTCCAAGATATTCGATCCTTTTTTCACTACTAAGCCTGTGGGAGAGGGGACAGGGCTCGGGCTGAGCGTTACTTACGATATTGTCAAGGCTCATGGAGGAACTATTATAGTTGAAAGCGAAGAAGGCAAGGGAACAACTTTCACGATATGCCTACCTTTGGAGATGAAGATTTGAAGTTGGGAATAGGACGCAGAAAAACTCAGATGACTCAGATCTAAAAAAGAGGAAAAAAATATCCTGAAAATCCTGTAAACTTGCGTCCCATACACAGTTTTAATCACAAAAGGAGGTCAAAGACCATGGGAAAACACACCATCCTGATCGTTGACGATGAGGAAAGCATCCTTAAATCCATTACTCGCGCTCTCATGGATGATAATTACCATATCCTTACAGCCCTAAGTGGGCAAGAGGGTCTTTCGAAGCTGAAAAATGATGAAGTTGACCTGGTTATCTCCGACCAGAAGATGCCTGGAATGACAGGGTTGGAATTTTTAAAAAAAGTGCAACTGCAATATCCTGGTATTCTAACCATAATGTTAACGGCTTATGCGGATATTAAGACAGCTATGGAGGCCATCAATGAAGCAGGAGTTTACAAATTCATATTAAAACCTTGGGACGATAATGATCTGAGGTTAACCATAAGAAGGGCGCTGGAACTGCTGCAGTTGGTTACAGAGAGACTCTCTCTGCTTCATCAGGTCAAACAACAGGGCGCGATACTCAGGGAGCTTGAACAAAAACACCCCGGAATTACCAAAGTGGAGAGGGATGAACACGGTACTCCCGTTCTTAAGCTTTAAGAAAGGTAAAAATAGAAATTTGAAACTCGAAGTAAAATAAATGACAGAAAATAATCGCATATTAATTATTGATGACGACCCTGGAGTTAGAGACTCCTACAAAGAAATTCTGTTTCCAGTTCCGAAAGAAGAAGTATTGCAGAAAGGCGCGTTACTTTTTGGAGAACCGGGACAACAACATGAAGAGATCGAGCGGCAACAATATGACTTAACCTTCGCTGAAAAAGGTGAGGAAGGAGTCGAGGCGGTTAAAAAGGCTATCGAAGAAAAAAGCCCTTTGGCCTTGGCCTTCATAGACATGAAAATGTACGGCATAGATGGCGCTGAAACGTCAAAACGTATATGGGCAATTGATCCCGATATCAAGATCGTTATTGTTACGGCCTATAGCGAATACACTCCTGATGATATAATCCGGGTTACCGGCAGGGACGACATCTTCTATCTTCGTAAGCCCTTTAACCCGGAAGAGATAAGACAGTTTGCCAGGGTACTTACGAATGAATGGAACCTTGAGAGGGAAAGGAAATCGCTATGTATGTCTTCAAAAGGTTTTGGACAAATAAGGCATAAAAATAAGAGAGGGTTTCAGATTTCAAATACCTTTTTCCGGTCGTTTAAGCAACCCTTAAAGAGCAGTTATACCTCCTACGTTGCATCATTGTATTTTTCTTGATTCTTTCACGCCGTGTCAGGATCTCACGCCCCTTACCGTAGTATACATCAGCTGGAGTCAAGTTATTCAACGCTTCATGATAGCGATTATTATTGTAATGGTCGACAAAAAGACCAATTTGGTCCATTAGTTCATCGGGACTGTAATAATTTTCGAGAAGCAAAATATTTTTCATTGAGCGATGATAGCGCTCGATTTTGCCCTGGGTCATCGGGTGATACGGCCTGCCGCGGGTATGGGCAATTCCTTCCTGCTCCAGATATTCTTTTAACGCCTTAGAAACATAGCAAGGGCCATTATCCGAGAGCAGCCGGGGGCGATGTACCACCTTGGGATCCCGAAAGCCGGTAAACCCAATGGCCGCTTCAATCGTTTCCTTAACCTCGTCCGTGGACATGCCGGTGCACAGCTGCCAGGCCAGTATATAGCGTGAATAATCATCAAGAATAGTGCTCAGATAATACCAGCCCCAATGAACGACCTTGAACCAGGTAAAGTCTGTCTGCCACAGTTCATTGGGCGCCCTGGTTGGATTGGGAAACTTATCCTGTGCCGCTACAACTGTGTATACCGGGCTGGTTATCAGATCATTGGCTTTCAGTATCCGGTATACCGTTGATTCAGAAATATAATACCCACGGGTATCTGTAATGTACCAGGCCAGTTCACGGGGTGATTTTTCCGGGTGGTCAAGAGCTGTCTCCACCACACGCTGCTTTTCCCAGGGCGGTATCGCATTCCAGAACTGCTTCGGTGAGCGATATCGATTGGCCAAGGCTTCAAAGCCTCCTTCTTGATACCGCCGATACCACTTGTAAAACGTACTGCGATTGATGTTGAGCTCCAAAAGCGTCTGTTTTATACTCACAGGGGATTCTTCTACCAACCGGATGATTTGCATCTTCTCTGACTGACTGTAACGCATATATCGCCTCAGTTTCACTCCAGCCCATTCAAACTTTTTTTTAGAACACGATTTTTAAGGCTCAACTCCGCTACCAGTTGCTTTAACTGTTCATTTTCCTGGCGCAGCTCACTTACTTCATCGCTGTTCGCTTCACGAAGCGTATCCCCCTTGAGCCTGCGTTTGCCTGCTTGTAAAAAAGTTTTACTCCATTTGTAATACAGACTTGGAGCGATGCCCTCTCGACGACAGATAGCGGCGATGCTGTCTTCGCCCTTCAGACCTTCTAAAATGATCCTGATCTTTTCCTCAGAATTGAATTTGCGGCGGGTTTTGCGTTTGATCTTTCTAACCACAGATTCAGGGCTCTTACTGGTTTTAGGTTCCATCTGGTGCTCCTTTCTCGATCATGATTATAACCTAAAACCGTCTCTTTCCTATACCTTAAATCTGTCCACTTTCCTTTGAAACGCTACAATCGCTATCTGAAAAAATTAACCAGACTAACGATCAGCTGTTGAAATATGGTAAGGATCTAAATAATATGGTCCTGAAATTAAAGAATGAGATTGAAGAACGTAAAAAGGTTGAGGAGTTATTGAAAAAAGCGAAAGATGAGGCTGAATCCGCCAATCAAGCCAAGAGTCAGTTTCTGGCCGGCATGAGCCACGAAATCCGAACGCCAATGAATTCAATTATCGGAATGGTCGATTTGTTATGGGAGACCCCCTTGACACCTGAGCAGAAGGAATATGTTCAAACATTCCGGTCAGCCGGAGAAAATCTTCTAAACATTATTAACGATATACTTGATATTTCTAAAGTGGAGGCCGACCGTCTTGATCTTGAGGAGATTGAATTTGGCCTTGATGAAATCGTGGAAAAAACATGCGAAATTATGGCCCTGCGCGCCCATGAAAAGGGTCTCGAACTAGCCTGCCATGTTATGCCGGATGTCCCGACCGACTTGGTGGGTGACCCGGTCCGCTTA
>CAZQOH010000251.1:0-4055 GCA_964594355.1 uncultured Desulfobacterales bacterium | reverse complement strand
TAGTATGGTGTTGGCTTTTCGAAACACATTGCGACGTAAAAAACGCTTGGTAATAACCATCGCAACAATGGCACTTGGTGTGGCTATTTTTAGCACGGGGTTTAATGTACAACAAGCCATTGTTGTATTATTGTCGGATACAAGCAAGTCTCTGAAATATGATGTACAATTGTCGCTAAAGGATCCAATTTTATCAGAGCAAGCCTTAATGCCATTTAAATCCGTTCCTAACATCAGCCGTATTGAAACGTGGAGTGGTGGTCGCGGCGTCATCCAAACAAAAACTATTGAAACAACTGAGGAAGCAACCATTATTGCCCTGCCGCACGATACCGACCTACTAAAGTTGGAAGTCATACATGGGCGTTGGTTGCAACCTTCAGATGAATCGGAAATCGTAGTTAATCAAAAAATCATGGAGACTTTTGATAACCCGATAATAGGTGAATACTACTTCTTAAATATTAAAGGAAAGTTGCTGAAAGTTAAACTAGTTGGCGTCGTTAAAGAGTTTGCGTCAGAAAGAATCTACATTGATAAAGATAAATACAACGCACTGGTTAATCCCGGTCATTTAGTTACCAATTTGATGTTTGTGGCGAAAAACAGAAGTTTCGACAAAATTCTCATCCTGGAAAAAGATATCGAGAAAGCCATAGCTCCATCTGCTTTGAGTATAAGCAATGTTGAATCACAATCCGAACGTATGAAAGTTCTCTACGATCATCTTAACATCATTTTTGCTATGCTTCTTTCCATGGCATTAGTGGTTCTTGTGGTCGGGTCGCTTGGAATGGCTTCTGCGATGGGCATCAACATTATGGAAAGGACCCGTGAAATTGGCGTGCTGCGGGCCATTGGTGCGACTCCCAAAAAGATTTATGGTTTGTTCGTTGTTGAGGGCTTGGTCATTAGTATTAGCAGCATTGTTTTGGGATTATTGCTGGCCTGGCCGCTCAGTATTGTTGCTTCAAAGTTCTTTGGAAATTTAATTATAGATTACCCTTTAAAATTTGCATTTAGTATGCTGGGCTTTACGATTACTCTAGTTGCTACTTTAGCTCTTGGTTGGTTGGCCAGCCGGATTCCTGCAGCCAGGGCAACTAGAGTGTCAACTCGGGAGGCGCTCTCATATGAGTAACCAGAAATTTGAAAACTCATTTTCAGATCGCACCTGAAATTATTTGCACTGTTCAACTTTTATGAAAATGTGTTTTTTAAATAGGCCTCGTGGGGGACAATGACATTGCTACAAAATACAGTGCATGGATGCACAATTTTCAGTGCAAAAGACAGCTTTCTGATACCTGCAACTGATAATTAAAAAAGCAACGAAGAGGGCTTTTCTCACATCCGAATCATGGTATGTCTTTGATTAAACAATTGCCTCTCTCAAACCCGCCTATTTGATGTTTCTTGCTCTTAAGAATTTGACAACCTGTACAGGTATTTGATAGTGTCGCTATTAGGTTTGAAACCATCAACTTTAATTAGGAGGAAAAAATGGAAAAGATTAACGATGAATTAAAAAAGGCCATATCAGATATTAAACCATCTTTTGTGGCAACAGCTAGAAAAGACGGACAACCCAATGTATCTCCCAAAGGATCACTTCGCGTATTTGATGATCAACATATAGTTTTTGCAGACCTCCGATCTCCACGAACCATTGAGAATTTGAAAGAGAATCCTTATGTTTCGATAATAGCACTTGATCTTGCGACAAGGAAAGGTTGGCGTGTGTGGGGAAAGACAGTGGATATAATGACCTCGGGTGAACTTTTTGAAAAATTCAACGAGGAATACGCTAAAAAAGGAAAAGTAAACCATGTTGTCAAAATTTTTGTTGAAGAAGGATTAGTATTTTAGTATCTCTAAATTTCTACATCATATTGAAATTAAAGGAAATAAAATGAGCCGGGTTGCGTTTGTTAAAACCGAGGACAGAGAAAAGGGTGTAAAAGCTTCTCTAAAAGCTTTAGCCGTCAATCCGGTTAAGGGGAAAAATGTTCTTATCAAACCCAACTTCAACACAGCTGATCCTACACCCGGTTCCACACATAACGATACTTTGATGGCACTTGTGGATGCTATTTGGGCAATGGAGGCAAGATCGATTTGTTTAGGTGAAAGAAGCTATCCACCCACCCGGGAAGTTATGGATGAAAAGGGTGTCGTGCCCCTGTTAAATCAGAAAGATGTTCAGATTATAGACTTTGATGATTTGAAAGAAAAAGATTGGGTTGAGTTCAAGCCAAAGGATAGTCATTGGCCAAACGGCTTGCGGATTGCGAGACCAATTCTTGAGGCAGAATGCCTAGTATCGACATGTTGCTTGAAAACTCATCAGTTTGGCGGGGTTTTTACCATGTCACTAAAGCTGCATGTCGGAGTTGTCCCCACCTTTCGAAATGGTTACCAGTACATGGGAAAGCTACACCAATCTCCACACCAACAAAAAATGATTGCAGAAATAAACCAGTTCTTTTCTCCGGATCTTATTGTCTTAGACGGTATCGATGCTTTTGTAGACGACGGACCCGCGACAGGTAAAACGAAAAAGGGAAATGTTTTTCTATCCTCCAGCGACCGCGTGGCCATCGACGCGGTAGGCCTAGCCGTCCTTAAGGTAATTGGAAGCAATGCTTCTATAATGCATCGGAAAATTTTCGAGCAGGAACAAATCGTAAGGGCTGTAGAGCTGGGTCTTGGTGTCTCATCACCCTTAGAGATCGAATTGCTGTCTGCGGATAATGAAAGTCAGGAATATCGTGATCAGGTTGTAGAAATATTGATGGATGGTTGATTTAATTTAGGCCCTTATCAACATCATATCAACAATTTGTTTGGGTCCTCTAGACAGATGATCCTTTTTTATCACTATCCTTTAGGCAGCAATTTCTTCTTTAACGGTTATAGCTATTTTGAAAAGAGCCGTTAGTATTAGGAAACCTGTTGCCCATACACCAATACCTATAAGTATTTCAGGAACTGTAGGTACATATTCATTCACATGGTGAAGTGGTGAAGGTACGAAACCGCCGGAAACCATCCCCAATCCCTTATCAATCCATGTTCCAATAAAAACGGCCAGGCACGAAACAACAAGGATACTTTCGTTTTTCCGGGTTACGGGATTTACGAGAAGGATAATTGCCACTAGCATCAATATCATTGATGTCCACATCCAGGGTACCAGCACACCATGCCCATGCAACCCGACAAACAGATATTTAAAGTGATCCATGTGTTCCGGTATCCCGCTATAGAAAACAACAAAAACTTCACAAAGGAAGAAAAACACATTTAGACAAATAGCATATGCAACGATCTTGGAAAGGGCCTGAATCTGTTCCCTGCCAGGATCAAATTTGGTAACTTTCCGAATAAAAAGACTTAAAAGTATTAAAAATGCCGGGCCTGAAGCAAATGCCGAAGAGAGAAACCTGGGTGCAAGTATAGCAGTAAGCCAGAAGCCCCTGCCCGGGAGGCCGCAGTAAAGATATGCCGTTACCGTATGGATACTGACAGCCCATGGAATTGAAAGATATATTAGCGGTTTTAGCCAGGCTGCCGGCGCTACGCCATTGCGCTCAGCTTCCAGAACTTTCCAGCCGATAACAATATTCAATAACAGATATACGTTTAATACGATCACGTCCCAAAAAAGAACGGAATTTGGCGACGGGCGCAATACTAAATTTAAGATACGCATTGGCTGACCAAGATCCACAAAAACAAACAAAATACACATGGTCACCGAAGCGATGGCCAGGAACTCACCTAAAATGGTAATTCTGCCAAAAGCTTTATAGTTGTGCAGATAGTATGGGAGAACCACCATTACAGCTGACGCGGCAACACCAACAAGGAATGTAAATTGAGCAATGTAAAAGCCCCATGAAACATCCCTGCTCATGCCTGTAATTCCCAGACCAAAACTCAGCTGCCATAAATAGCAGATAAAACCGACACCAATGACGGCAAGGAGTGCCGTCATCCAGCCATAGTATCTCTTACTTCCTTTAAGTACCAATTCAAGCATAGCTACCTCT
>CAZQOH010000250.1:0-4073 GCA_964594355.1 uncultured Desulfobacterales bacterium | reverse complement strand
AAGCCATCAGCGACAGCGAAGGAATTTATTCCAGCCAGGCCGAGGAATTTATTTTATCTGTCATTCAAGTCAAAAAAGACGTCAGCTATACAAGTCCTGTTGAACGCAGTGTTGAAATCATCCTCTGTACTAACGGTAAAGCGACGATTACTGACATCGAGAAAGGGGATATTCTTCATCTTAACAAGGGATCATCAGTTATTATCCCTGCTGCTGTAGAAACATACGGTATTGATGGTGAAGCAACATTCTACAAAGCTTCAGTACCGGTTTCAAAAAAACCTTGACATAAAAGGCAAGCTGGAACAGTAATTTTTAGAAATGAATGATTAAGGTATCAGAACGGCTTAAAGGAGCCCCCTATTGTTTCGTGGTGTCGATAGGGTCGGTGGATTCCCACACACTTTTAATTTCTTCGGCGATAGGTTTGATTTTTTTGGAGATATTGTGAGCTCTTAGTCTGTATTTTTCCACACGTTCCTCGGGCCAGTCAGCTATACCCTTAAATTCTTTTTCTATTGTTTTTAGCCTAGTAAGCGTGTCATTGACTTGATACGCGGCTTTGTTTAGCGTAGAATCGACTTGATGCGTTAAATAGGAAAGGAACAATGCTATAATAAAAGTAACGATGGCAGCTTTAGTCAGGAAGGACTTCAGGCTTTCTCGTGCAGCCAGCCTAGGCTGTGAAACACCAGTATTGAAATCGGCAGGTTTAATTATAGAGGAAGCAAATCCGTCTTCAATCATACTCCTGAAATAGGCTTCTTTAGCTGTCTGAATTTTTTCGTAAGCGACGATTAAGTCCTCGCTTTTCTCAACTATCCCCAGTTCGGGGATAGCAAGTACATAGCGTCTTCTTTTTTTTCTCAGACGTATCTCATAATTCAGATTTTGAAAGTAATCAAGCGCACCAGGCTCTTCAAAGTTTACTTCTTGCTGTACACGCATGCTTTGGTTAGGCGTTTGCTCCTTCTCCATAGTAAATCCTCCTCTTTTTCGACCTCTGCTAAGCCTAGTAAAAACCGGTATTAAAATGTATTGATTTGCTTTCGTTATCTGCTATATACTGAATTAATTATCAGGTTCTAATTCAGACACGTTATCATAAACAAGTCAACCCAATATCCATCCCCTACCAACTTCAGGATAGTGAAGTTTTAATTGGGGTAAAGTTAACCGCAATAAATGTAGAGGAAGCAAAAAGTGTTTTTGTTTAAGAAAATAGTAGCTCCGATGTTTTTTCCCGTGTCAATATGTTTGGAAATTCTACTATTCGGCGTTATTCTGCTCTGGTTCACCCGAAAGCAAAAGGCAGGAAAGATTATCGTTTCAATAGGATTGATTTGTTTTGCCGTATTAAGTTTCGAGGCTGTTCCTAATATGATCCTGCATTCATTGGAGTATGAATATCCTCCAATCCTAGAGGTAAAAGAGACATCCAAAGTTAACCGGGTAGTCGTTCTAGGTGGTGGACATGTTTTTAACCCTAAACTTCCGCTTACCAGCCAAATTTCTGAATCGTCCCTAATTCGTCTTGTTGAGGGGATTCGACTGCAAAAGATGCTTGCTGGCGGAAAACTTGTCTTGTCAGGAGGTGGGGCTTTCGAGCCGGTATCAAATGCTGAAATAATGGCAAAGACTGCACTAATACTTGGAGTTAATAAACATGACATTATATTGGAATCGTCTTCACGTGATACGAAAGAGGAGGCTATACTGCTCAAAGACATAATTGGAAAAGAAAAATTCTTTTTGGTAACTTCTGCTTCCCACATGCTTCGTGCTATGGCACTTTTTAAAAAAGAAGGCATGAACCCTATACCGGCGCCGACTGGCCACTGGATAAAGGAGAGGCAGCGCTTAAATCCTACTGTATTTTTTCCTGGAGCTGGGAACCTTCTAAAAGCTGAACGAGCTGTGTATGAATATTTGGGGTTCGCCTGGGCTAAAATCCAAGGTCAAATCTAATCTCACCCGATAAGACGATTAAGCTAAGTTATCAATACAAGATGCATACCTTAAGGCGTTAAAAAAATAAAGCCCCAAAATTTGCATGATTAGGATTCGAAATCGTCACCTCGAAAAATTCGATGACCAACATTATACAATTCCATCCACATAACCGAACCAATCGCCCGGCTTTTGGTGGATTGACACCCCTTTTATCTAAATTTACCCTAATGTGAGATTTATGATAGTAGATACCCACGGGCGCAGGCCGTAGGTATCTACCTAGTCAATTTGTTGACCCGGGGGGCTTATCCTGCATCTCCGAAAAACATTTGCAGACAATGGGCTATGATGACGAAAGAAAGCTATTGTATCGGCCTTTTCAAGATAAAGACTGGACGGCTTTATGGGGTTTTTGTTGAAAGGAAAAAGCCAGGAGCTTGGCGTTACTCTATGCACACCTTTACCATGAATTACGGGTAATAAAGAGTGAAAACTACAATTATCATCATGAGGATGTTGTAAATCGCATAAGAAAGGTTTTAAATAAGAGGGAGCACGACAATAATGCATACATTCTTCAGAGCAGTTTTAGCTGCTTTTGATTATGATTCGTGGTAAATAGTCATAATTTATAATGAAGAATTTATGATGCCTGGCAAATTAATCCCGATAAAAGCGGGATGAGAAATCTGTTTGCACGGTTTCGTATTTTTGTTGTTTCGTGATAAATAACTCCTTTATTTAGTTATAGCTTATCAAAGTTAAGAGGTGTCATCACAAAAAAACCTTGACATAAAAGGAACTTTGATTTAGAAATCGATTTTATTATTCAAGAAAGGAAGTTGAATTGGCTCATAACTCTTCAGGCAACTATTTTTTTTATTATTGGTATTTTTATAATACCGGTCTGCCTGAGGCGCGCTGAACGACCAACAAATTACAAAGCGTAAAAAGCCGTGGGCAGATTTTAAACCCACGGCTTTTTTGGATTAAAAGGCTGTGGATAAAAAATCGCAGCCTTTTTTGCTTTAAAAGGAGGAATGTATTATGACGATTATTGGTAAACGGATCCGAATGGAGCGCATCGTAAACCGGAATACAGGCAATACAGTTATTGTTCCAATGGATCACGGGATTTCGAGTGGTCCCATCGATGGTTTGAAAGACATGAAGACAGCCATTCAAAAAGTGTCCGAAGGCGGAGCAAACGCAATTGTGGAGCATAAGGGCCTTGTGGGTGAAGGGCATCGCGGGGAAGGCAAGGACATCGGTTTGATCATCCATTTGTCTGCTTCTACAAGTCTTTCACCTTATCCCAATGTAAAAACGCTGGTATGTTCGGTTGAGGAAGCCATCAAGCTCGGTGCAGATGCGGTTTCCATTCATGTTAACCTTGGCAATGGTCAAGAAAAAGAGATGCTCAAAGATTTCGGCAAGGTAAGTTACGAAGCCCGTATGTGGGGCATGCCGCTGCTGGCCATGATCTACCCCCGGGGCGAAAAGATCAAAGACGAGTATGATGTCGATGCAATCAAACATGCAGCCCGTGTGGGCGACGAAATGGGGGCTGATATCGTAAAGGTCTCCTATACCGGATCTTTGGAAACGTTTAAGGAAGTTATCACAGGTTGTTCTGTTCCGGTAGTGATTGCCGGCGGACCTAAGATGGATTCAGACCGTGAGATATTGGAAATGGTAAAGGGTGCCATTGAAGCGGGCGGAGCCGGTGTTTCCATCGGCCGCAATGTTTTTCAGCATAAAGATCCGACCCGCATGGTCAGAGCTATTTCTGCCATTGTTCATGATGACAACAGCGTTGAAGATGCCCTGAAATTACTTGAATAGGTAACCATGCAGCTTTGCCTTAAACCTAATAGATGATAATAATCAAATGCTTTGGGTTTGGCGAAATGATTCTGGATGCTTGATGCTGGATGCTTGATACATTAAAAAAAATATTTCATCCAGTATCCAGAGACCAGTATCCAGAATCGGCTACTAAAAACCTGAAATTATGTTTTTGCAATAACTTGGGCCATAACAACAGCTGTTGAGGGGGTATAGGAATGCGAAAAATCTGGGTAAAAGTCGATCCTTGGGACAAGAAGATTGTGACGACC
>CAZQOH010000249.1:0-4076 GCA_964594355.1 uncultured Desulfobacterales bacterium | reverse complement strand
TATCTTGACATAACATAAATTGCAACACCCTTGATCTGATTATTAACGAAAAAGCAGGGGAAGAATATCCTGATAGAAATTTACGCTTAGTTATGAATGAAAAGATATGAAGGTTTGTATGAAATGATAAAGAAAGACCTTTGCAAAACGTCCCCTTTTGCAAAGGTCTCTGATTATTGATTACCGACAACCACAGCGCTTACCATGACTTTTTGAAAAGTTACCTCTACGACTTAACGAGATATGAGTTTAATCCAATTTTGTAATTGGTACGTTATAAGTTTGAACTTCACAATTATTTTTCAATTCATCAACCGTTGCAGAGGATTCATCTGCAAGGGCCTTACATGCGTCGGTTTCAAGAGGATTTTTTGAATGAGTGGTAAGTACAGTAAGTGTATCTTCGATATTTAATGAAGAATCTTTGAATCCTTCTAAAATATTAACAGCTGTTGCACTTGTTACAACATTTCCGGCGCCTGCTTCTGATCTGACGATAATCGGGAAATCGCTATAAGAAACACTTGTATCGTTAATCTTAACATCAACGATCTCAACAGCAGCAGTTACAATCGGGTCATCACTAAGAATATTCGAGTATGTTGCGCATCCGTTCGGATATATTTCTTCATTGGCCAGACAGTTTCTCTTCATTGTAAGTGAAATGATCTTATCTTCCTCGATATCATCATGATGATAAAATTCTGGAGTAAACCCGTAATACATAACTGCATCATCATGATCAGTTTCATCCAGCTCCTCGAGATATTCCATCTCAAAATTTACACCAATTGCTGCAACCTGCCAATTCGCTGCCGAAGGTGGGGGCACTAAAAATTCAATTGTATCTTCTGTTGCAGGAAGATTTACAAAACCTATATATGCAGCGGAATTAAGCACATCATCTTCTATATCTTCCATATTTTCATCCGTTAGAGCCTCGTCAGTGGTATAGGGCGTATCCCGGGTTGTAACAACAATAGCGCCAATAACCAAAGATTTAACAGCACTGGTTGCATCGGTTTCCTCTATGTCTGAAATCCCGCGAATTGCTTTGTCCAAGCTATCTTGATTATCAGATGAATAGCCGAACTGTTTTTTAAGCTCATTGATATCAACCGTTAGTTTCATTTTTGTTTCTCTTGGATTATCATTAAATTCTCCGCAACCTGGCAATAGAGTAAAAAAGATAAGATATATTCCTATTGAGATTACGGTTGTATACAGGCCCTTATTTTTTATTTTCATCACAACCCCCATTTACTTTGTTTAAAACTCGTAAGAAAGAAAGAGTCCATGAATTATACGGACATAAGGTGTGTCGTTTGACAGGTTAAAAATATATTTGTAATTATACATTAGCTTCAAATTAAACGGAAAGTCCCATCCAAGTCCGGTAGAAAAACGGATAGGCGCGTCAACCCGGGTTTCTCCCAAAACGGTTTGGGTTGTAAGCGGAATATCATTTTTATAATTTCTATGTTCCATTCCAAAACCGATATCAAATTTTAAACCTATTTCCCATTTGTTGAACCAGTCAAAATCCATCCCTACAAAAGTGTTTTCAGACTCTGTGGTTCCATCATCAGCAGATCCTGCAATAAACTTGAATTGGAAATCATCAAGTTTTTCAGCATCAAGGCTGTTATACTTATATTTAAACTCGTTTTGACTTCCGGTTTCTTTCTCTGCAAAATCCTTGTGAGTATAATCGATGCCAAAAAAATGTTTTCTGTTACCTTTTTCATTGTCTTTTTCAAATTCAACTCCAGCCGACAAAGTTCCGTTTTGAGAATAGTCAGCTTCTCCCACATTGATATCAATAAGCTGGCCATTCAATAAAATGTTTGAAGTTTTGGAAAAAGGAATATAATATCCTATTCCGGTAAATACCGCTTCGGAATTTAAAAGCTCATTATCTGTTTTTGAATATCTTGAAACTGCGCCCCCAAGATAACCAAACAGATTACCATAACCTCCACTGAACAAAACATTGCCGGTTGTTCTGATATCGGTCTGCTCTTCGTCAGGAACTACACCTTGTAAATCCAGCCCTGCAATTTCAATAGGAGTGCTTATGTCAAGTGTCGGGTTGCTGTCACTCTCATAATTTAGACCAAAGCTAGCTTTCCAGGAAAACCTGGTAGGCTTTTTCTCTTCTTCTAATCCTAATTTTATACCTTCCCCAAAACCGACCAGAAAGGTTTTTCCCCTTGTATTTCCTGCTTCATCTGTTGCAACTACTTCTATTAATGTCCTGCCGGGGTTAAACCAGAATTTTTTGGTGATTTCAACAACAGGGGCCGGCATAAATTCCTGTTTTTCTCCGTTTATTGTTACTTCAGTAATATTATCACTGTCTATAATCACAAAACTTACAACTTTCGTGGGGTCCTCGATCATTTGTTTCAAAGCAAGATCGGAAGTTAATATCTGAGGAGGATCGTTTTTTGAAATTTCCTGTTCTTCGGAATAGGCAGTTAAATAAAACGACATCATAAGCAAGAAGGTAATTACAGCAATTTTAGTTTTCAAGGGGATCTCCTATTCTTTATATCTCTGTTTTTATTTAATATTTTTTCATAAATTCAAGTTAATTATTTTTCAAACTCTATATTTAAATTTCCTTTCTTGTCTAAACTCTCAGTTGCTGCTTCATTGACAATATCGGTCAAATCTTCTATAATATCTTCAGTATCCACTAAATCTTCCAATTCTACTACAGTTTCTTTAATCTCAGGCACAACAACTCCGGGAGGAACCAACGGAAGGGCAGCTTGAAGTTCAATTTCTTCAATATCTTCACTTTCTTCAAAATCTTTTTCAAAAGCTTCGTCTGGTTCTTCTTCAGCCTCTTCTTCCTCTTCAGCTTCTTCTTTCGCTTCAGGTGGAGGTTCTTCGGACTTATCGAAATCTTCATTAATATCTACAGTTTCCCTTTCACTTTCCTCAAATTCATCAGCTGTAACAATATTGTTTATAATATAAAATTCCTTATTCTCAATTTTTGCAGATTCTATTGATGCCGGTGGTAAAGAAGTCAGAACAATTTCAGGCTCTTCCTCACTAACTCTTTCTTCAACCGGCACTTTGATAGGTTTGGTTGTTAATACAGTATTAAGGGACAATGACCTTTCGCCAGGCTTAATATGAATTTCAAAATCCCTGTCGGCTGGTGTAATTACTACAATTTCTTCAATAACTTCCGTTTCCCCGGCTCCTGTAGAAGTTATTTGTGTTTTCCATTTAGTTCCCCTAACTCCTGCAACTGCCGTAGCGGTTTTAAAATTAAAACGTTTCTTTTTAACGAAAAATTTTCTTACCTTGAATATAGCTTTTCCATACAGCATCCTGAGGTATCCCTTCTTCTTTTTTTGTTTCCATGGGCGGACCTGGAAAACTGCATTACTACCTATCTGAACAATAGCATCCTGTAGGGTTTTTAAAATAACCATAGAATCATAACCTACTTTCAGAACGTCATTATTAAAAATTAAATAGGTCCGGTCGGAATCGGAAAACTTTAAATTCTTCCCGCCCCTGAGTACTGTCATATGTCCTTTTTTAATAGTAGCATCACCATACTTTTTTAATCCGAAGGCAGGTGATACAAACATAAAAATAAAGACAAATATAATGATAAATTTTTTCATTATTAACCTTCCTTTTGCTGATAAATAGATTTGATGTTTTATTTACAAGTAAATCGATATAATAAGTCTTCAAGACCTGACAATCTTAAAATCAATTACTCATTCGCAATTAGTATATAACAAATTATGTACAATGTCAAACAAAATAATTTTTTATCAACAATTCTCAATAATCAGGATAAAAGGATAAATAATAACAACATTGAAATTATTTGTATATGATTAACACTTTTGTAAAAAGGTCACTTTTTTAACTTTTTATAAAACTATCAACAGTTTATTTTTTTAAAAAAACTATCTCATCAAATAGCATAATATAAAAACATATACAATAGTAAAAATTGGATGGTTAAACAACATGTCTCACTTTCAGATGAGTTATTGTCAAGAGTTGTGTATGGAAAAATTAGGCGGCGATCCGTT
>CAZQOH010000248.1:0-4088 GCA_964594355.1 uncultured Desulfobacterales bacterium | reverse complement strand
ATAAGGAAGTGCCAATGGATATTTTTGAGTACCAGGCAAGACAGACTGCTGATGCGTCAAGACCTCTTGCAGAAAGGATGCGGCCGGTACATATCGACGAGTTTGTCGGCCAAAAGGAAGCCGTGGGAAGGGGTACTTTAATACGCAAAGCCATTGATAATGACCGGATTTTTTCTATGATTCTCTGGGGTCCTCCAGGGTGCGGTAAAACAACACTTGCAAATATCATTGCAGGTGAAACCCGTTCATATTTTGTCCGGTTCTCTGCCGTGCTTTCAGGTGTAAAGGATATCAGGGCCGTTATAAAGGATGCAAAAAATCAACAAATGCTTTATCGAAAAAAGACGATTCTTTTTGTTGATGAAATACACAGATTTAACAAGGCCCAGCAGGATGCATTTCTCCATCACGTTGAAAGCGGATTGATTACTCTGATTGGAGCTACTACTGAAAATCCTTCCTTTGAAGTAATACCGCCTCTTTTGTCAAGATGTCGCGTGATTACCTTAAAGACTCTTTCGAAAGATGATATTGCCGTTATAATGAACCGTACCCTTAAAGATGTGGAAAAGGGGCTTGGACATTTGAGTCTTGTTTTGGATCGAGACGCACTATCCCACCTCATAAATATTGCAGAAGGTGATGCCCGTGTTGCCTTAAATAGTCTAGAAATAGTAGCCTCACTCTTAATATCGGAAAGTGATACTTCAGATAAAGAAGGAAATCGTCTTATAACACTTCAAGATTTAGAAAAAGCGTTGCAAAAAAAGACTCTGTTGTATGACAAGTCAGGCGAAGAACACTATAATATAATTTCAGCATTTCATAAAAGTTTAAGAGGAAGCGATCCCGATGCAGCACTTTACTGGCTTGAACGAATGCTTTTAGCAGGTGAAGATCCATTTTATATTGCCCGCAGGATGGTCAGATTTGCATCCGAGGACGTGGGAAATGCAGATCCCTATGCGCTTAGGATGGCTTTGAGCGCTATGGAAGCATTCAAATTTCTCGGACATCCGGAAGGTGAACTGGCCCTTGCTCAGGCTGCCGTTTATCTCGCCACGGCACCAAAGAGTAACAGTATATATGCAGCAGCCGGAAAGGTAAAGGATATCATTAAAAATTCAGGAGCGCTTCCAGTACCTTATCACATACGAAATGCGCCAACAGGGCTGATGAAAGAGCTTGGATATGGAAAAGATTATAAGTATGCACACAACTATAAAGACGCATATGTTCCTCAGGATTATTTGCCGGATAAATTGCAGGGTCAGGTTTTATACTTTCCAACAGACAGAGGCTATGAAAAGACTATTAAACAAAGGATCGATAAGTGGCGAGCTCTGAAAAAAAAGAAAACACGATAACTCACCGTTCACGGGTTCAAAGGTTCAGAGGTTCAAGGTTAGGGGTTTCGGAAACAAGCATTACCTTTTCAAATTTTAAACGCTTACAAAGAAATGCGAACACTTTTGAACGTCACTAATTTTTTTCTTTACTTGATCCATAGTTATTGGTACAAATAACGGGTAAAAATATGAGACCTTTGCAAAGGTCTCAATATAGAGGAGATTTGTAAAGATGAGTATCAGCAGAAAATTGGGAATCTTGGTTTTTTGTGGCGTACCAGCTATTGTTGGTGGTGGAATTATTTATGCTATTTGGGGAGGCTATACCCCGGTTATCATTTATGAAACCCTTCTCTTGCTTGTAGCCGGCGGTTTTGTCAGCAAGTAAATATACTGTCCTTAAAACAGCCCCAAGGACTTTTCCCATCCCGCGAGGCGGGAATGAATTTGACTTTTTAAGAAATTCATCAGAATTTGATTGAGAGTGCCATGGTAGAGAGAATACGTCCTAATATGATCCTGTGGTTTTTTTTGGTCCTTTTTTTCGTTTCGATTTTTTTATTGGGTTGGATTTTCCGGCCTTTCTTTTCGATTATTATCCTTGCTGCCGTCGTAACGGGTGTTTTCAATCCGTTTTTCACTTTTTTAAAAAGAAAAGTTAAAGCACCTATTGCGTCACTTATTACATGTGTTCTTATCTTTTTTATCCTGTTTATCCCTATACTCTTTTTTGTAGGCATATTATCCAAAGAAGCTTATGATCTCTATCTTTTGGCAAAAAGTGCAGTGCTGGGCGACCAGATAAAAAACCTTCTTGAAAGTAGTAAGATTATTGAAAAGGTAAATCTTGTTCTTTCAAATTTCAAAATAGAGTTTACGGGTGAAGAACTTAACAAAGCTATTTCAGAGATAGGTAAAGTTGTTGGTCTTTTCCTCTATGAGCAGGCCAGATCAATTACTTCTAATGTACTTAAGTTCTTTGTAAGCTTCTTTTTTATGCTTCTTATCATCTACTATCTTCTAATTGATGGAAACAGGCTTGTTTCGTTTATCAACGATCTTTCTCCCCTTCCAAGGGAGCAGGATGACAAATTAATCCAGAAATTTAAGGATATGTCAGGAGCCGTTCTGATCGGAAACGGACTTGGAGGTTTGATCCAGGGTATAATAGGGGGTGGTGTATTTGCGCTTTTCGGTATAAAATCACCTTTTTTGTGGGGTGTCATAATGTCCCTGCTCGCATTTCTTCCTATTGTTGGAATAGGGATTGTATTTATTCCTGCAGCTATTTATCTTTTCCTAATAGGACGAATTGCTGCAAGTATATTTTTTATTGTCTTTTACATTTTCCTTTCCGGTGGTATCGAATATCTTTTCAAACCAAAAGTGGTAGGCCAGCGGGTACAAATGCATACACTCCTTGTATTTCTTTCCATTATTGGCGGGTTAAAGCTTTTCGGTATCCTTGGCATTATCTATGGTCCCCTGGCAATGACCGCTTTTTTAACATTAACGGATATCTATTACGCCAGTTATCAAAAGCTGGTTGAATCCAAGGGGGTTGATGTCGTTAAACGTTAATTGTTATTTTTTAATCGAGTGTAAATATTTAGCCACTAAGGCCAAAGAGAAGTGAGAAAGCAAAATAAGAGACCTTTGCAAAACGCCCCCTTTTACCCAATTTCTGTGTCAGACTCAAATTTTAATCCTCAAAATACTCCATGTATTCCTGTGGTTAAAATTATCGCCTTCCTTGAACTTGAACAAAATTGAGCATTTTTCAAAGGTCTCTATAAGATTCTATTCTTTGTGCCTTAGTGCTTTGTGGTAAGATACCGGAGTAGTTATAACCAAATAATTAATAATCATCAGGTGTTGTTATAATGCTTACAGAGAAAGTGCCCGAGATCAGCATTGAGCGCGAGATGAAAAAATCATATCTCGATTATGCCATGAGTGTGATCATCGGAAGAGCCTTGCCGGATGTGCGTGATGGACTAAAACCGGTTCACCGTCGTGTAATATTTGCAATGCGTGAACTAAAAAATGATTGGAATAAACCATATAAAAAATCTGCTCGCATAGTCGGTGATGTTATCGGTAAATATCATCCACATGGTGACACCGCGGTTTATGATACGATTGTGCGTATGGCCCAGGACTTTAGTCTGCGGTATCCTCTTGTTGACGGGCAGGGCAATTTTGGTTCCATCGATGGAGATCCCCCCGCAGCAATGCGATATACAGAGATCAGGATGACGCGTCTTTCGCATGAGATGTTGGAGGATCTTGAAAAAGAAACAGTTGATTTTGTACCAAATTATGATGGATCTTTATCGGAACCCGTTGTCCTTCCGGCAAAAATTCCTGCTCTTTTAATAAATGGTTCTTCCGGTATAGCGGTGGGTATGGCCACAAACATCCCGCCTCACAACCTTACCGAGGTAATCACGGCGATTAAAGCCCTTATAGACGACCCTGATCTTACATGGCAGGATCTTATGCAATATATTCCAGGACCCGATTTTCCCACAGCCGGGATAATCTACGGTACCAAAGGCATTTATGATGCATATAAAACGGGTCGAGGTATAATAAGGCTTCGGGCAAGGACTATTATTGAAAAGGACAAAAGAACGAAAAAAGAAACGATCATAATTACTGAACTTCCTTATCAGGTCAATAAGTCCAAGCTCATTGAAAAGATTGCCCTCCTGATGAAAAACAAACAGATAGAAG
>CAZQOH010000247.1:0-4110 GCA_964594355.1 uncultured Desulfobacterales bacterium | reverse complement strand
GACAGTAATTTTGGAGACGTAATGGTTGTTGGTGGAGGAATCAGCGGTATCCAAGCCTCTCTTGATCTTGCCGATGCCGGTTTTAAGGTCTACCTTGTTGAGAAATCACCTGCCATTGGCGGCCATATGGCCAAGCTTGACAAGACCTACCCCACAAATGACTGCTCCATGTGAATACTCGCGCCCAAACTGGTCGAGGTCGGCCGGCATCCCAATATAGAGGTCCTGACCTATACTGAAGTTGACGGTATAGAAGGGGAAACAGGAGACTTTAAGGCAACCCTGATCAAGAAGCCCAGATACATTATAGAGGACAAATGCACGGGTTGTACGACCTGTGTAGAATACTGCCCGGTCATGGTCCCTGATCCATATAATCAGGACTTATCGTCGAATAAAGCCATCCATATATACTTCTCTCAAGCAATTCCCCTCATCACTTATATAGATGAAAGCTGTCTTTACCTTAAAGAGAAGAAATGTCATATTTGCGAAGGTGTCTGTAAGAATAACGCCATTGATCTTAATCAAGCGGCGGAGAAGATAGAAGTAAAAGTAGGGGCGATCGTTCTGTCTCCGGGCTATGAGGTATTTGACCCTAAGGTAAAGGGCGACTATGGCTACGGAAAGTTTGAGAACGTGGTAACCAGTCTTGACTTTGAACGGCTGCTATGTGCCACCGGGCCATACGAAGGTGAGATACTGCGTGCTTCCGACAAGAAGCACCCTCATAAAATAGCCTGGATTCAATGCGTCGGTTCCAGACGGGTTACCCCGGGCGACAACAGCTATTGTTCAGCCGTATGCTGCACCTATACCCAGAAACAGGTGATTTTGACAAAAGATCATAACGCAGAGGCAGAATGTACGATATTCCATAACGATATTCGTTCCTATGGCAAGGATTTTGAACCATACTATCAAAGAACTGAACAACTTCCCGGTATTCGGTTTATAAGAAGCTACGCATCAATAGTAAGAGAGATCCCGGAAACCAAGAATGTAATTCTAAGATATGCTACTCCCGACGATGGAGTAAAAGAGGAAGAATTCGATATGGTTGTATTATCAGTTGGATTGAACCCGCCTGCTGATTATGAGAATCTGGCAAATCAGTTCGGAATCGAGCTCAATTCACACGGATTCTGTAAAGCAATTTCTTCCAATCCTATGGAAACCACCAGACCTGGGATCTTTGTAAGTGGAGCCTTCCAGGGTCCTATGGATATCCCCGAGTCGGTTTTTACCGCCAGCGGAGTTGGCTCCCAATGTGGTGAACTCCTTAACTACAGGCGAGGGAAGCTGATCAAAGAAAGGATATATCCCCCGGAAAGGGATGTCTCCAAAGAGGAACCAAGGATAGGTGTCTTTGTGTGTCATTGTGGGGCTAATATTGGAAGAGTGGTCGATGTTCCTTCCACAGTTGAATATGCCTTAACTTTACCCAATGTTGTCTACGCTCAGGAACAGCTATTTTCATGTGCTACTAATTGTGCCAAAGAAATAACAGACATGATAGAGGAAAAAGGGCTCAATCGAGTGGTTGTCGCTGCCTGCTCCCCCAGGACCCTTGAACCGTTATTCAGGGACACCCTTCGAGAGGCGGGAATCAATCAATATTTCTTCGACATGGCTAATATTAGGGAGCATATCTCCTGGGTCCACTCTAAAGAAAAGGAAGTAGCCACACAGAAGGCAAAGGATATAACCCGGATGTCGGCAGCACGAGTTTGCCATTTGGAGCCATTACGGGAAATTGATCTGCCCGTAAACAAGGCGGCTTTAGTGGTTGGTGGAGGTATAGCCGGCATGACTTGTGCTCTCTCCATATCCGACCAGGGACATGAGGTTTACCTGGTGGAAAAGGATACAGACCTTGGGGGAATAGCACGAAAATTACATTATACCCTGGAAGGACTGGATGTTCAGGCCTATTTGCGTGATCTTGTGCGCAAGGTTTATCAGCAGCCCTTAATACATGTTTCTACTGATGCTACAATCACAGAGGCTTCCGGCTATGTGGGAAACTTCATAACCAAGGTGAAGTCTGAAAGAGGGGTCACAGAGATAAAACATGGAGCAACCGTCATAGCTATTGGTGCTGATGAATATAAACCCAACGAATACCTTTATGGAAAAGATGACAGGGTATTGACCCTGTTGGAGTTGGAGAACCAAATCGCCAGAGGAGAAGAAAGACTGATCAACTCCCAGAATCTGGTGATGATCCAATGTATAGGCTGCAGACAAGAGGACAGAGATTACTGCGCCCGGGTATGTTGTGGCCATGCTGTAAAGAACGCTTTGAAACTTAAAGAGATAAATCCCGAGATGGATATTTACATTCTCTTTCGGGATATGAGAACGTATGGATTTAGTGAAGATTATTACCGGGAAGCGTCCAATAAAGATGTAAAATTCATCCGCTATGAACCGGATGAAAAACCTCAGGTGGAAGCTGTTGAGGAGGAAGGCCGGTCTGTTTTAAGGGTTACCGTGCCAGATTATATTTTAGGTCAGAAGGTTGCTATAGATGCCGATTACCTTGCTTTGGCTGCTGCCGTTATTCCCCCCGCAGAAAACAGGGAAATATCTCAATTATTCAAGGCCAATTTGGGACCGGATGATTTTTTCAAAGAAGCCCATGCCAAATTAAGACCTGTTGAGTTTGGTGCAGATGGCATTTATCTTTGTGGAATGGCTCACTATCCTAAGCATATACCGGAAGCGATTAACCAGGCTTATGGAGCTGCAGGTCGGGCTTTAACCCTTCTCTCACATGATATAGTCACAGTTTCAGGTTCTGTTTGCGAGGTGGATGAGAGGAGGTGTATGGGGTGTGGGGAATGTATCTCAGCCTGTACGTACGGTGCCATAGAGTTTCGTAAGACACGACAGGGCAAAAAGGCTGTAGTTAACCCTGTTATCTGTAAAGGAGACGGTCTCTGTAATGCAAAGTGCCCAACAGGGGCTATTTCACTAAAGCACTTTACCGATGAAGAGCTCTTGAGCCAAATTGACGCGGCGATTCCAGAGGAAGAGATCATACAACAAATTGATGCGGCGGTTGGAGATGTGTAAAACCCTAATTGAGCGCAAAACGCTCAATTGAGTGTTATCTGTTATTTGTTATTCGTTATCCGTAGAGGAATTGGTTACAATTTTAAATATCTATCTGCAATGACATATAAAATCGACAAGAAATTTCAACAAACCAATAACCATTAACGATTAACGGATAACCCCTAATCGAGTTTCGACTCGATTAGGGTACTAATAAAGGAGTTGAGAACGAATGAATACAGAACTTAAATTCAAACCAAAAATATTAGGTTTTGTTTGCCATTGGTGAGGATACGGTGCTGCTGACTTGGCTGGAGTTTCCAGACTGCAATATACAACTGAAAACAGACTTATTCGCGTCATGTGTTCCGGTAGAGTAGACCTGGCATTTGTACTCAGAGCCTTTTCAAATAAAATGGATGGGGTGTTTATTGGTGGTTGCCGTCTTAATGAATGTAATTATATTACTCATGGAAATTACCATGCACTAAACATGGTGCTTCTATGTAGAAAAATAATGGAACACATAGGGCTGAACCCCGAAAGATTAAAGATCGAATTTATGTCTTCCGGTGAAGGAATGCTTTTTGCCGAAGTTATTAATGATTTTGGCAAAAAGGTGAAGGATTTAGGACCACTCGGCAAAGGCGAAGAAATAGACGAAAATGAATTAAAGTCCAAACTTGAAGAAGTTACAAAGCTGATCCCCTACATTAAGATAGTAAAAAAGGAGAAGCTGGCGTTACGTCTTGAAAAGGAAGAAGAATATGACGGACTTTTCACCATAGACGAAGTAGACAGTTTATTTCGTGAAGTCGTCTCGTACCATATTGATCCGGAAAAGTGCCAGGCCTGTATGATTTGCCTTAGGAAATGCCCTGTAGAGACGATTGTAGGTGGTAAGAATCAGATCCATGTAATTGACCAAGAGAAATGTATAAAATGCGGAACTTGCTTTGAAGTTTGCCCCCCTCGCTTTGGTGCGGTGAAGAAGATTTCCGGCGAGCCTGTTCCGCCTCCTATTCCTGAAGAAGAAAGAACTATAGT
>CAZQOH010000246.1:0-4140 GCA_964594355.1 uncultured Desulfobacterales bacterium | reverse complement strand
TGATTAGCTCGGAAGCTCAGACGCTGCATACATTCTTTGAAACGAAACGTTATTTGACAAACACTATAGAGGAAAAATAATGAAAAAAAATATCCTTATTAGAATGGGTGACGGGATGCGGGTTTCAATACCTGCTGATCAAGTAAGAGAAGACCTTTTGGAAGGAACCCGGGACGCTGCCCAAAGAGGTAATATTCCGGAATTGAACCGGGATGAATTGGAACAACTTTTTGACATCTTTGCAGATTCATCACGTATCGTCAGTGTCTCCCCCGGGAATGAGGTTATTGTAACCGACGACGGTTCAACCATGTCCTTTTACTCTACTCAGGGTAGCGGTGGTGTTGGAATTCCCATGAGCCGCCTCCAAGCGATTCTGACTTATGAACGCGCATGCTGTGCAGATACCACATCCATGGGGCATGCCGATTACAGCTATAAGCCTGTAAAATCGATTATTAACTTTGAGATGCAGGATTATTACACAACGTCAATGATGACCACCGCGCCCTTGTTTTATGGCGCCCAGCCGAATATGGGGCTTTATTTTCAACCGGATGGGCCCTTTCCAAATCCGGCGGATCTTCTTCCCAAAGGAAAAATAAAAGAGGCTCAAAAGACGCAAGAGGAGGCGGCTCAACAGCTCAAGAAGGATTTGATTTTTATAGCCAAAAATTTATATGGGATTGGTTGTGAGGGCATAAATTTTGATACTTCGGCATCAGCGGGAGACGCGGATTTTTATGCCACCTTACAGGCTGTGTCGGAATTAAAAGAGGAGACACCCAATATGGCGGTAGTAGTGGGAATGTCAGGAGAGTTTGTCCTTGGAATGCATGGGGAAGTTGAATACGAGGGAAAACGACTTGCCGGAATGTATCCCCAAGAACAGGTAAGGATAGCGGAAGAAGTAGGGGCTGACATTTTCGGTACTGCGATCAATATCAACACCAGCAAATCGACACCATGGAATCTTTCCAGAGCTGTAACCTTTGTTAAGGAGACGGTCGCCGTTGCGCACATCCCGGTTCATGTCAATGTGGGGATGGGTGTTGGAGGTATACCAATGCTCGAGACCCCTCCCATCGATTCTGTTACAAGGGCCTCAAAAGCATTGGTGGAAATCGGAAAAGCAGACGGGTTGTAGGTGGGGACCGGAGATCCTTTTGGCATGTCAATAGCCCACATTATGGCTGCAGGCATGGGTGGCATAAGGACTGCCGGAGATCTGGTAGCCTGGATGCAGATGACCCGTAAAATGAAAATAGCCGATGCCAAAGAATATGTGGCCGATAAATTGAAAATTACTCCTTTCGAACTGTCCGATGAAGAGGTAATGCGCGAAATCCGCGAAGATCTTGATATAGGCACAATTACTGCTACGGCTGGCAGCTCAAAAGGTATGGCTGCAAAATGCAGAATTACTGAATTGCTCGATATTCAAATCAATTCGGTTGATTTGTTTAAATCAAAGATCATTTAATATTCAGATCTCGTTAAGTCGTCGACTCAAACAGCTTCAATTTTTATCCCGCTATCAGCGGGACTTCGCCAAGAACGCTTAATCAAATGTCCCCAAATTGATTAGCTCGGAAGCTCAGACGCTGCATACATTCTTTGAAACGGAACGTTATTTTGGCAAACACTATATGCACAAAAGAGCGATTTTTCGTTTGGATGGAAATAACTATTTGCCGAGGAAAATTCAACATTTTTAGATAATCATCTGAAAATGTCTTGACAATTTTCTATGATCATGTAAAAAAGTCATGTATGGACAGATGTTTAATGAAATGGCTCAGGGAATTGCATCCTCCCGAAAAGATGGTCTTTCTGGCCGGCCCCAGGCAGGTGGGCAAAACTACCATGGTCAAACAGATCCTGGAAATCTGGCGGGACAAAGGGGCATATTTTAATTGGGATATTTCCGGTCATCGCAGACGGATATTAAATAATGAAGACCTGCTGGCAGAATGGAGGCGGCCGGCCAAACGTCCAATGATCATCTTCGACGAATTGCACAAGATGCGTCGATTCAAATCCTGGCTAAAAGGATTTTATGATGAATATAAAGATGATGCAGCCGTCTGGGTGACGGGCAGCGGACGTTTGGACCTGTACCGGAAGGGCGGCGAAAGTCTGTTGGGGCGCTATTTTCTCTATCGAATGCATCCTCTGTCGCTTGGAGAAATTCAGGAAACATCAACGACAAATTCTCTTGCAGAACCAGACGAAGGATGGGAAACTTTTACTAATGGCGAAATAAAAAGCGGAGATATTGAATCACTATTGAACTTTGGCGGATTTCCGGAGCCATATCTAAAACAGGAAAAAACATTTCACAAAAGATGGCTTCGTTCGCGGCGTGAACGCATTACTCATGAGGATGTGCGAGACCTAACCCGCATAGAAGATGTTGACAGGCTTGAATATATGGTCCAGTTGTTGAATCCCCGGATAGCCTCTCCGCTATCCCTAAATTCTCTCAGGGAGGATCTTGATATTGCCTTTGAAACCGTTCGGGGCTGGATTGCCACTCTGGAACGTCTTTACTATATTTATGGCGTAAGTCCGTATAGTCATCGTTTGCAAAGAGCTATCAAACGCGAAAAGAAATATTATTTCTGGGATTGGTCCGAAGTTCAGGATGAAGCTGCCCGGTTTGAAAATTTTGTCATGTCTCATATTCTTAAGGCATGCCATACCTGGACTGATTTTGGTCTGGGAGATTTTAGGTTATGGTATCTGCGGGACAGGGAAAAACGCGAAGTGGATGCTTTAATTACACGAGACAATAGCCCCTGGCTCATGGTCGAGATTAAATTGAAAGATCTTAAAGTGTCAAAGTCGCTTCAGCGATTCGCCCGACTTCTCAACTGTGAACGAGTCGTTCAGGTTGTAAAATCCGAAGGTATTTACCGCCAGGTCAAGATTAACTCTCGTATTTATCATGTGGTTTCCACCGGAAACTTTCTTCTCTGCCTGCCATGATCAAAGTATGGTTCATTGTGAATATTCCGATGGATAAGTTTTATCTTTGTGTAGATAATAATGTTCAGTGCACAGTATTGTGTGCACTCATTGTTTTTCATCCATTGAGTATAACATCCCTGAATCATTGCCTAAATGATGATATGCCAACCGTTTAGGTCCTTTTTTCTCTTCCGTATCAAACTGTTGCACACATTTGTGTGCATTTTCACTTTTATCAATTCTTCCCTGCTAAATAAATTGCTAAGTCATAAATCATTAATACATTATTCTATGATTGTCGGAAACCCTTATAAATAGCGCACCAAGGGATGAAATAACTCTTTTCAAATGCCGATCACTTTAACAGAAGCAATGCTTTGGCATGGATGTTGCTGCTAACTTTGGACAATACACCCTACCACTCACAAACACTAGTGTGATGTCTCAAAGGTCTCATAATTTTGAAGGAGATGTTTCATCATGGGTAGACAGGCCAAGATACTTATCATAGATGATGAGAAAGATTTTTGCCACTTTACCAAAATGAATCTAGAGAATACCGGTAAGTACAGCGTCTTTATCTCGACAAACGGCAAATCCGGAATAAAGACCGCTATTCAAAAAAAACCAGATTTGGTGCTCCTATATATAATGATGCCTAATATGAGTGGGTTTGAAGTGTTGAAAAAGCTCAAACAAAATATAAACACCGTATCAATTCCAGTCATTATGCTCACCGCCTTTAAAAATGAAAAATATATGATAAAGGCTATGAGTTTGTATTCACAGGAATATCTTGTTAAGCCAATTGAGGTGGATGTATTGATATCTAAAATAAATTACTTTTGCCCCAATGTTTTCTTTTGAATTAAATGTAACATATTGAAAAACTTTAGATATCAAGAAAAATGCCATTTATCGATTTAAAGTCAGAAAGTTTAATAAACCATATTTCGGCATTTTTGCTGTAAAAGACGGCTTATCAATTTTAACGCAACTATTTTCTTTCAGCTATCAGTTCCCTGGTTTATAAGCCTCCTAAAGACTTATCTATAGCTTCCGATAGTTCATCAGAGGAATATGGCTTGGCAATTATAATATCTCCTCCTTTTAAGTATTGCATATTCTTTTGCTCATCCTTGGTAATAATACTGGACAAAATTATCG